>PMLH01000639.1 GCA_003159055.1 Myxococcales bacterium | reverse complement strand
AATGAAAGAAGAACTGGCCATCGAAGACGAGGAATTTGAGAAGGAGGACGAGGAGGAAGAGGAAGACGCCGAGGAAATCGACGAGGGCAGCGTGATCGAGGCGCAGATGCGCAACATCTGGCAGCTCATCACCGATGCCTGCAGCGAGTCCATCGAGAAGAACTATCCCCTACACGTGCGCGTCTGAGGCCTTGCCATGACCGACTTGGTCCTGACCCTGATTGGCCCTGATCGCCCTGGCCTGATCGAGGCCGTTGCCGAGGTCGTTGCCGCCCACGGGGGCAACTGGCTGGAAAGTCGGATGGCCCACCTGGCTGGCAAGTTCGCCGGCATCCTGCGCATCGAGGTTTCCGCCGACAAGGCGGCCGCGCTGCAAGCTGCCCTCGCGGAGCTCGACGCCCGCGGCATCAAGGTGGTGGGCGAACAGGCCGGAGGGACCGACGTAGCCACCTCCGGACGCACCCTCGACCTTGAGCTGGTCGGACTCGACCGGCCCGGCATCGTGCGCGAGATCTCCCAGCTCCTGGCCAACAGCGGCGCCAATGTCGAAGAGCTCTCCACGGATCGCACCAGCGCCCCCATGTCGGGCGAGATGCTCTTCCAGGCCAAGGCCAGGGTGCGCTTGCCCAGCAATGCCGATCTGGCCCATCTGCGCACTGCGCTGGAACGACTTGCCAGCGATCTCATGATCGAAATCCGCCTGGTCGAGACAGCGCTCGAAACCAAGCTGCGCAAGGCGTAGCGGCACCACGCGCCCACTTGGCGCGAAGGTTGCTGGTTAGAGCGGCAGTGCCAAGCGCGAGCTCGGCACGGTTTCGCCAAGGCCGCGATTTCATGTGATGACTTTTATATTTTAAAACTACGTAAGATGAATTACGTAGTTTATACTGTAAAATAGTCATCCATCGTTGCAAGAAGTAGCTGCCTTGGCGGGTAGCAACGTCAATGCGAAACGGGTTTCTGTCGATGAAGGCAAGGGTGAAGCATCTTCAATGCACCACACCTGGGAAGCGCCCGTCAGCTCGGAAACGCCGTCCTCGCCGACTGGTTGCAGCCATGATCATCTCGCTGGGCTGGGCCAGCTTGGTGGTCACGGATACCCAAGCACGCGTCAACCCATTGGTCGTGATCGAACGCCAGCTTCACAANNTGCTCGACACCTCGGGCTCGATGACCGGCGTACCCGGCGGGCTGTTCACCAACTCGGCCGAGGTGGGTGTGGATTGCGACGACGGCACGAACTGCCGCAATGGAGGCGTGCTCGGCGTGTGCCAGAAATGGAGCAGAACTTGCCAAGCGGATGACGACTGTCGACACGGCTACTGCCAGAAGGACGGCAGCAGTCTGTGCACGACCAGCAACGATTGTGCGCAGGATCCAGGGGTCTGCTCCGTGCCCATCAAGAGTTGTCCGGAGAGCACCAAGACGCAGACCGGGACCAACACCCAGACCACCATCATCACGCAGACCGGATCCACGACCCAGAGCGCGGTCATCACCCAGACCTTGACCATCACCCAGACTGGAACCAAGACGGTCACCGGATCCAACACCCAGACCACGACCAAGACCCAGACTGGGAGCAACACGCCGACTTCAACGACGACTGCCACGGCAACTGTTACGATCACGGGAACTATCACGAGCACCAACACCGCTCACGATTGGTATTACCTCGACAATCACACCCATACCGACACCACCACCGACTATTCGATGGGCGGAGCGAGCACGATCGCCACCAGCTACGTGACCGCAACGGCCACCGGCGCCGCCACCTCCACGAAGGCCTTTACCGCTACCGGCACCGTCATTGGGACGATCAACTCCACCGGGACCGCGACCCTCACAGCGCCTACGGGGAACTGGTGGTCGAATCTGACGGCCACCGTGACCGCGACAGGTACGGCCACGCGCGCCATGTCAGTGACCTGGACCTACACGGGTACAACGACCGCGACTGGTACCCAAGTTGGCACCGGTACCAAAACCGCCACCGGCACCCCGACCACCACCAGCAGCCAGACCGCGACCAGCACCCAGACCGCGACCGACACCAAGACCGCAACTAGTACCCAGACAGCAACCAGTTCCAAAACAGCAAGCGGCACACCAACCGGGACAAATGTCCAGACGTCCACCGCCACGCAGACGGCCACCGGCACCCAGACGGTTACCGACATCAGTTGCACCATGACCAATGCCAACTGCGCCCAGAACTCCGATTGCGCCGTACAGACTGGCAGCATTTGCTCGGCAACCGGCGCCACTTGTAGCAGCAGCAGCCCCTGCGAATCCCTGGGCACTTGCAAGTACACGAACCTCTTGTGCACCAATCCGGGCGGAACCTGCGCCAACGTCAGCGTGTGTGGCCACGCCGCCACGACGGTCTGCGCGTCGCCTGCGGATTGCCCGCCCACATCGACCACCGGCACCTGCGGTCTCGGCGGGACGCCCAAGAACGGTTGCACCGCGAACAGCGATTGCCCCAGCTACAAGACTTGTAGTGTCACGAACGACACCTGCCGTATCGATACCGACTGCCCGGCCCCGTCCTTCGGCACGTGCTCTGTGAGCGGCAACAAGTGCAACAACAGCTACATGAAGTGCGCCAGCCCGCAAACCTGCGTTTTCGCGGCGCAGACCTGCAATGGCTCGGACAACATCTGCAACCTGGCGCAGGACACTTGCCTGAGCAAGACCGACAACACCTGCACGGCGACAGCGAACACCTGCACCACCCCCACCAACACCTGCGTGATACCAGCGGCGAATAATTGCATTCCACCCGTGAGCGGCACGGACGTTTGCGTTCCCAGCAGCAATGGTACCCCGGGTCCCATCCGCATGTGCCTCATCGCGCAGACGGTGTGCAAGAAGGACGCGGACTGCACCACTGCTGGCGACGCTTGCGGACCAGCCACCTCGCGAGCCGTTGTCGCCAAGCGCGCCGTGACCTCGGTCGTCAACAACAACTACAAACTACTGAACTTCGGACTGATGACCTACTTCCAGGGTGGCTATTTCCCTTACTACCAGAATGTGTCTGGTTCGACCGGGGTCGTCACGGTCTTTGAATCCATCGACAAGATCGCGTCATCGCACTGCTGGGACAATCATTTGGGACCGGCGCAAACTTGCCAAATCAACGGCATCGCCATGACCCTGCGTGATTCCCCCAACAGCCGCTACCGGGTGCGCACGGACTGGCAAACCTGGATCAACGTGGACGCCGACTGGTGCGGCCATGACTGCGACATGCCCGGCGCGCTGGGACTCGGATACTTCGAGGGCGCCTACTACACGTACACCGGCACTATCGGCGGCAACTCGACCACCATGATCACGCAACCGACCTTCGCTGGGCAGAGCATCAGCGTGAGCGGCAAGAATTACAGCTACTACCAGCCGCTCAACAATTACTACAACGGCGGCGCCGCGCCCCCACTTGACTTCTCCGACTGCGGCTCCACGTGCAGCGCCACGTGCGGTGGTCGCTGGGACACGCAGCTCGCCCCCTTCCTCAGCACGGCCGACGACGCAAGCAGCGCGCAAACCGCGGCCACGTCGATCACGCAAGCCATGGCCCCAGCATCGAATGGTGGTTTGATCTTCTACTGGAACACGCCCACGGGATGCACGCTGCAAAACAGCGTCTCGCATAGCATTCACACCAGCGCCTATGACTACATGAACGCCGTAAAGAACGGCAATTCCAGCGAGGAAATCCCGGCGGATCGCCTTGCTTGCCGGGACAACTACATTCTCCTCATCACCGACGGAGAGGCCAACGGCCCAGGCGACAGCAACTGTTCCTCCTCGGCGTGCGCGGCGACCAACCCGGTATCTGCCGGTTGCACCTGCAGGTCGGTCCTGGCCGCCTACAGTCTGCGCCAGAACCTTGGCGTCAAGACCTTCGTGGTGGGCTTCGCCGCCGACGCCAGGTCGGGTACCCCCCGCGCGACCAATGACAACATCGCACGCGCAGGCGGCACCGATGCCGACGGCGATGGCGTTGCCCCGTTCGCCTACTTGGCAAGCAACGAGGACGAGCTGAACACGGCCCTGCAGATGGTGATCTACAATGCGGTCAAGGGCAGCTACTCGACCGCGCCCACCAGCACCTCGGCGGGCACGCAGCAGGCGACCACCGTCGCCGAGGGCCGCTACGCTCTCGACTCCCGCATGGACTTCCCAGAGTGGAAGGGCCACCTGTTGGCGTATGACCTCTCCGGAACGACACCGGCACTGGCTTGGGACGCCTACCAACAGCTCGCAGCGACCAACTGGTGGCAGCGCCGTGTTTATACCTGGGACGGAACGAACATGGTGAAAATCGCGGTCGATCCCACGACGCACGCAGTGACCAACAGCGCTGCGCTGGCTGCGCTCGGAATGGGGGCGACTCGCACGCAAATGGTGTCAGTCACCCGGTGGATGCTCGGCGACCCTGCGTATGCCAACCCCGCCGTCCTCGGTGCGATTGTCAATTCGACGCCTATCGACGTGGCCAGTCCGGGTGACGCCCCCCAGCCTGGCGGTCACAACTTCTTCCTGCAGCATCAAAACCGGCCTCACCTCATCTACGTTGGCTCCTCGGATGGTCTCCTGCATGCGTTCTTCTTGGAGAACACCTCCATCGGGACCACCAACTTCCCAGCCGGCTCTGAAGCTTTCGCATTTTTGACCCCTGACATGATGCCGGTCGTCCGCAAGCAGTACGCGCAGGGCGGGCAGACGCCGGACCCCTACACGCACATCTTCGGACTTGCGGACTCACCGAAAGCGAAGACGATGTGTGTACACAATTGCGCGGACGCAGCGAGCGCAGTTTGGAAGACCTTGCTCATCATGCCCGAGGGCTACGGGGGCGGTGAGACCTTTATGCTGGATGTGACCAACCCGCTCTCGGCGACCGGCATCGCGGATCCCCCAGTGAACGTGCAATGGCACACGGGATACGGCAGCAGCGCAAACACCTACGACAACGTTCTCGGCAACACAATCTCACTGCCGGCGTTCTTCTTGAATCGGACGACCAGCATGGACGACTACCGTGTTGCCTTCGCGTCCGGGTATCCGATCGTCGACGGGAGCACGACGCAAGGTCGCGCACTCGTGACCGCGTCGGCCGCCACCGGAGCCGTCGTCTCCACGCATCCCATAGGGCCGGCCGCAACCTGTTCGCAGGAATACACTGCGCTGACGGACGTGGCGACGGCGCGGGACTTTGCCCAAGCCCAGGACGACAAGCTGATAGCCGGCTACTTCGGTGACACGTCAGGCCAGCTCTATCGCTACACGCTCGGGTCTGGCGTCACTGTTGATCAGGCGCTGACGTGCGATCACCCGCTGCACTTCTCGCCGACCGTCGTGCAGCTCGATCGCGATTCTTACACCAGCAGCCATGCGCACGAGATCTATCCGGTCCAGGTCACCAACTCCAACCTCGATCTCGACACCGTGTCCTTGCCGCCATCGAAGATGGTCTTCTGGAAAGAGGTCGTCCAGACCGATAGCAATGGGAACCAAACATCGATCAGCAAAGACGCCACGTGGGGCAACGGCGGTCAGATTACGCTCACCGCAGGCAACAACGAGATCTGCGGCACCACGCAAATGGACGGCCAAGGCATCGTGACATGCAAAGATCCGCTGCCCAGCGGAGCGCGCCCCACATCCACGCCGCTCGGCCTGTTGCTCGCGGATGCCTCCGGGTTTGAAGTCATGACCATGTGGTACGTCTTCAGTCCTGATGGCTGCACGCGGGGACAGACCTACCTCACAGTCCATAAGGTGACGGCCGCCGGAGTCGCCAGTCAACGGGTGGGTGCCTTGGTGGCACACGAACCGGTGACATCGCCGGTCATCCTGGGTGGCCGCATCTTTATATTCGGATCCAGCGGTGCAACGGAGATCACCGGCTTGATTCCGGACTCTGTGTCGGTCGGCCGGGCGGCACCGCCCAACGGCGGCACTGGGCAATTCCAGCGCTACAGTTGGTATGAAGTCATGCAGTGACTCACTCTTTCAGCGACACACGGATCGGCTGGCGCCCTGGCGGAACATCTATCTCGACCGACAGGTTGGTTCGCTTTTGCGGGACGAAGATCGCGACAGTATGCTTTCCCGCCCTCACTGGCAGTCGACCCACCGGACACAGGAGACCAGTTTCTTCATCGTCCAGGATGACTGGGTACTTGTTTGGGGTTGGACACTGAATGTCGAGGAACGCTTCACCGAAGGTTGGGGCGGTCGCTGGCTGGAGCTCTCGGCGTGCGTACTCTCCCAGCGTGGTGTCGTACACGGTCCGCAACATCAGGTAGCCGGGCTTGATGGCGACGACGCGATGCCCTCCTGGGCCGACCGCCAGGTCGACCGGCGTTGTCCCCTTGAAGATGCCGTCCACCCAAACGTCAGCTCGACTTGGACTGGTATCCAGAAACAAGCGGTTGGGGACGCGCGACGGCGTCTGGCCAGGATCAGGCAGGTACCCGTGGCCCGGGGCAGGGTACTCTGGATCCCCGAGGACCAACCCAGCGTCCCTGCCCTGCGGGAGGCCAAGTTCGACGTGGCCTCTCGCCAGGTTCCCCGGCTTGATTGGGCTGTCGGCGTTTCGTGACTTGGTCGACTCTCGAAACCCGCAGAACGCCGCGGTCCTGGCAACCAAGAGCCCCAGCAGCAGGATTGCGCCAGTGGCCAGCAGCACTCGCGAACGCCACGGGAAGCTACCCAACCCGCCGCGGTGAGCGCCTTGGCCTGTCTGCCGGATCCGCGCCGTCGATGAAGCGAGCGTGGCAGAGGCTCCCGGCCTCGTGTCCGGCCTCGCGAGGGGCGCTGGCCCGTCGGTGTTCGAGGATTGGACTGTCGCAAGACCAAGTGCGTGCAGAGCCTGCACCATGCTGGAGCCACGCGAGGAATCGACTCCTTCAGAGAGCCGCTCGTTGACCTGCTGGATCGAGGCCGGGCGATCCCTCGGATCGGGGGCAGTCATTGCGCGCCCGGCCGCAAGGATGTTCGCCGGGACGCCAGACGGAAAGGCCAAAGGCTCGTGTTTTCGTGCCGCGAGCTCCGCCAGCGTCGACGCAGGGAAAGGGGCACGGCCAGCCAGCAGAAAGTGAAGCAGCACGCCAAGCGAATAGAAGTCGGCAACCCTGGCGGCTTCGGCCGAAATCGTCGTGGCATCAACCTCGAGGAGCTCCGGCGCAACGAAGTGCCATTTCTCCAGCGGGCAGATCCCCACCCCACGAAACGAGGCCGCCAGGCCGAAATCGAGGACGGTCACCGTCGCCGTTGGCGTCACCACCACATTTCCTGGACAGAGCCCGAGATGAAACAGCGGAGGTTCGTGAGCGTGCGCCCGAGCGAGCACCCCTGCGACGTGCGCGCAGATCTGTCCGGCCAGGGCCGGGGAAAGTCCGCCGACCCGAGCATCGTTGCTTTTGCGCGTGAGCTGGATCAGACGTGCGAGATCGAAGCCGAGGACGTACTCCGTCGCCACGAAAGGGGTCCTAGGGTTGTCGGAAACCTCTAAGATCCGCGCAATGCCTGGCGCCGGACACGCCATCGCATGCCTGCCGGCCTCCAGGAGTCGCTCGGCCGCCAATCTCGTCGTGCTCTCTTTTCCTCGGTCCAGAAAGAGCAACTTGAGCCCGGCCAGGCCATTCTCGCCTTTGATGCTCACGCGGAAGGTGTCGACGAGCCCAGCAGAACCAAGCAGCTCCTCTGGACTGTAGCGGTCGATGCGGCTGGACGGCACAGACCAGAATGTTAGCCCAGCTTCCACACGAGCGATATCTCAGGCCATCGCTGCTGACTGCCGCGGCATATTGTCGCCGAGCGTTCTGGGGCAGTTACGGCGCGTTGGCTCCGGCGTCGATGCCGGCGCCGGGGTTCTCCAGCCGCGTCTGCACCCAGCCGGGCAAGCTGCCCATGTACGTCTTGCCTTCGACCAGGAAGGTGGGCGTGCCCTGGATTTGCAGGCGGTTGCCTTCGTCGAGGTCGATGGCCACGCTGCGCGGTCCTTGCTCGCGCAGGCACGTCTCCAGGGCAGCGGCATCCAAGCCCAGGTCGCGCGCGATTTCGCCGTTGGCTCGCGAATGCAGCATGCGCGCCTCAGCGAAGAGGTAGTCGTTGGCTTCCCAGAAGCGGTTCTGCAGCCCGGCGCACTCGGCGATTGCGGCGGCGAAGCACGCGTTCTGGTGCATCGGTCCTTTGAGGGACGAATTGCAGCTTTGGTCGAGGGGATAGTGCCGATGCACCAGGCGCAGCTGCGTCGGGTAGCGTTCGAGCAGGGTGCGCAGTTGGCCGTGAGCCTGGCGGCAAAACGGACATTCGTAGTCGCTGAATTCGGTGATGGTGACGACGGGGTGCAGGCCGCCAAGATAGTGCCCGCCGCCGGGTTCGACGCCGTGGGGAAGGGTGGGGGTGGTCGGCTTGACGCGAGCGTGGGCGCTCTTTCCGTTCCAGTAGGAGGGGTGAAGCAGGATCAGGCCCAGCGCTGCGCCTGCGAGCAGGCCAAGCACCAGCAAGACGGACCCTGTCCGTGCACGCATCGCCCGCCACGGTTCGGCCAGGGCAGCTCGGACGCCGACACCGCGGGCTGCCAGCAGCATGCTGACCAGAAAGAGAAGATTCACACCGTAGGTGGCAATGCACAGAATGCAGACCGCCGTGATGACGACTGCGGAAATGATCCCGAGCGCCACGCTGCCAGCGGTGAAGGCCAGGCCGAGGTAAAGGCCGCATCCCGCCGCAAGCAGCGACCGCCGCCGGCGCGAGCCCCACAGCGCCACCAGGCCCGCCACCGCGTAGCCGAAGATTCCCCAGGTCGCCACCGGAACCCCGAACAGCA
The DNA here is from genome assembly GCA_003159055.1 of Myxococcales bacterium. The sequence continues at coordinate 10,443 of PMLH01000639.1, read as the reverse complement.
CGGCGTAGGGGCTGCTGGCCACGATGTCGCAGTTCACCTTCCGGTCGATGGCGCAGAAACTGTGAAAGTCGGGCTGGGTGTGAATCTTGAAATGGATTTGTTCCAGCACGATCGACAGCCACAGGCCCACGAGGCCGAGCGCGATCGCAATCAACCACGGCCAGCGTTTCGAGCTGGCCGATGGCGGAGCATCGGCGGCGGTCTGGCCGAGGGTCATCGAGGCACTACCCCTATCACAACCTTGCACCTACGCCCAGATGCGCGATGAGCGGACATGCCGTCTCGTCCTGGCTACGGGCACACGCAGTTGCGCCCGGCGTGCTTGGCGGCATACAGCGCCTCGTCGGTGCGCTTCATCAGCTCTGCCGCAGTTTCGTTGGGTTTGGCGACGGCGCACCCGATGGACACCGTGACGCGCAAGGGCTCGCTTTCGAAACCGGGCAAACTGCTGGATTCGATCATGGTGCGGAACTTCTCGGCGATCTTGCGCAGATCTTCCGCGTGGACATTGGCGATGATGGCGCTGAATTCTTCGCCGCCCCAGCGGGCGATGGTGTCGAAGGTGCGGCAGTTGGCCGACAGGGTTCGTGCCACCATGTGCAGAACCTCATCGCCTGTCTGATGCCCGAACTTGTCGTTGACCTGCTTGAAGTCGTCGAGGTCGATCATCAGGGTACCGAACGGCCAGCCGAAACGGTTCAGCTCGGCCAGCCTGCGGTCGAGCTGCATGTCGAAGTGGCGACGGTTGGGCAGGCGGGTTAGGTCGTCGATCATCGCCAGGTGGGAAAGCTCCTCGATCATCTGGCCTTGGCGGCGTGTTTCCGAGGTGCTGCGGAAGACCTCGACCGCACCCACCAACTGGTTTTCGCGATTGCGCAGGGGGCTGGTCTTGATGCGGACCGGGACGCGATGGCCCAGCTTGTGTTGCAGGTAGGCCTCGGCCTCGATGGGCACGCCGGTTTCCAGCGCGACCTGCAGAGGACAGCCGGTCACGCACAAGAGGCGCCCGCTTTCGTCGACGTGACACAGCCGTCGGTTGGCGCACAGGTCCCCCATGACCTCGGCGCGGGAAAAGCCGGTGATGGCTTCGGCGCCGCGGTTCCAAAGCAAGATCCGCCTCTGACGATCGACGAAATACACCCCGTCGTCGACGTGATCGAGGATGGCGTAGTAGATGCTGGCGTCCAGCTCGAAACCTGGGGCGGTCGCGATGAGGGGCGACGGTGTTCCAGGCACGGGTCCGTCGATCACCAGTGGGACGGGAGTGGCAGATCGGGAAACAGTCATGGCGTCTATCGATTCTCAGTTCTACAAACTGGGGCCAGGGAATTTTATTCTTTGCGCTCGGGCTGCGCGAGCGGATAGCTGGCCAGCAACGCGTGGATGGCGCCTTCCGGACGCAGCGTGCTTCGGTACAGGTGGAAGCTGGTCACCGACCAGTCGGGACTGGCGTAGCTCTGGTATTTCATAAGNNGGAGCGCGGCCAGGCTGGCGTGCAGGCGGTCGAGCGGAATGGGTTCCTTGATCCTGGCCAGCGTGAGGTGCGGCGAGAATACCTGTCTTTCGTGCGTTAAGTCGACGATCGTTGCGGCATCGATCGCCTGTTTCAGCCTCGCCAGATCCATCGTCGGCTCGATGCCCACCCACAAGACTTTCGGCGGCTTTCGAATTTTTCTTGCGTGACTCTCGGGAAATACGCCCGCACCGCGTAATCTAAGACTGAAATGGTCAGCTTTTATCGCGGCCAGGCGGTCCGAAATCCAGGGCAAGTCTGTGTCCGGCGTGTCGCCGAGAAAGCGCAACGTGATATGCAGCTGCTGCGCATTTACCCAACGAGCGTGATGCACCTGACCCATCAGTTGCGCCATTTCGTCGCGAAGCTGGGCCGGCAGGTCGACAGCGACGAAGAGGCGAAGCATACCCTACGCGCTTTCCAGCCGGTCGGCGATGGCGCGCAGCGAATCGATGCTGGACACGTCATGCGGCAGAAGCGGAACGGTGGTGATTTCCACGCCGGGTGACTCGCGCGCCAGTCGTTCCAGCTCGTGCTTTTGCGCGCAGGCGATCTTGCTTAGGTACTCGGCCAGGTAGGCAAGTTTCGACGAGGCATCCGACAGCTTGGCCGCGTCCTGCAAGCCGGGCAGTGACGCGAGACTTTCGCGAATCGCATCGACGCTGATCGAACCTGGATCGGTCAAGGTCCGGTTGGCGATGTAGCAGCACAGGGGCGATCCGGTTTCTCGCAAACGTTGCGCGAAGTAGAGCGCCTCGTTCACCGCGGCGGTTTCCGGCGTCAGCACCAGCACGAAGCCGACATCCGGCCGTTTGAGCACGGCTTCGATCTCGCGTGCACGGACCAAGAAGCCACCCAACACCTGGCGAATGTCGAGCAGGAATGCGCCGAGATCGTCGAGAAATTGGCTGCCCATCAGCTTGCCGGCGCGCCGGATGATGCTGGCGCCGCCCACGCCAAGTCGGCGCAGGGAAAACCGACTGGTCTTCGGATCGGGTCGTGCGAACCATTGCACGGCGGGGCTGGCGATGGCTTCGGCCAGGCGTTTTGGCGTTTCCAAGAACTCGAGCGCGTTCGCGGTTGGCGGCGTATCAAGCACGATGAGGTCGTAGGCGCCGTCGCGGCGAAGCTCGAACAAAGCCAACGTGGCAGCGTATTCGTGAGAGCCGGTGAGATCGGTCGTGACATGCCGGTAGAGCGAATTCGAGAAGATGTGGCTGCGCAGCTCGGGGTCGGCGACCTGCTCGTTCACCAGCGTGGCGAAGGCGGCCGCCGCGTCCACCCGCATGGCGAAGAGCAGATCCCGGGAAGCGATGCCGAGCGAGGCCGCGGTCTCGGGTGCGATCGGGGTGGGGGTTGGCCCGAGATTCTGCAGGCCCAAGGCGTCGGCAAGGCGAGGCGCAGGATCGATCGTACAGACCAGGGTTCGCAGACCGGCGCGCGCACTGATTACGCCAAGCGCGGCGGCGGTCGTGGTCTTGCCAACCCCACCGGGTCCGACGCACACCAGGGTCTTCTTGCCCGCCAGCCGACTCTTCATTGATGCACGCGCACCAGCAAGGCGGTCACGTTGTCTGGTGCGCCCGCGCGATTGGCGGCATCGACCAGGGCATGGCAGGCGGTTTCCAGATCCGGCTCGGACGCGACGATGCCCGCGATCGTATCGTCGGGGATGCAGTTCCACAGCCCGTCGGAACAGAGGAGGTAGACATCACCGGCGAGGTAGTGGTTGAGGTACACCGTCGGTTCGAGCTCAGGCCGACTGCCGAGGGCGCGCGTGATCACGTTTCGGTTGACCAAGGCAGCAGCTTGCTCGGCGGAAAGGCTTGGACGCGCTGCCCGCATCTCTTCTACGACCGAGTGGTCGCGGGTCAGCCGCGAGCCAACCCCGTTGCGGAAACGGTAGATGCGGACGTCGCCGGCATGAGCGGCAACCAACTCTTGCTCGTCGAACGTCAGGGCCGCGACGGTGGCGCCCATGCGATACCAAGCCGGATCTTTGCGGGATTCGTCGATGATTTGTCGGTTGGCGGCCTTGAGCCCGACGCGCAGCAGGTTCGCGGGCCGCGAGAATTGCGGATCTGCAGGGTACGGCCAGGTGGCAGGATTGGTGGCGTGATGCTCGCGACAGAAGGCCTCCAGCGCGTCGATTCCGATGCGCGCCGCCACCTCGCCCGCCGAGCGGCCGCCCATGCCGTCCGCCACCGCGAACAATCGCTCTTCGAGGTAGATGCCAAAGACGTCCTCGTTGGACTCGCGGACTTGTCCAGCGTCCGTCGCGGCGGCCGCGTCGATGCGCAGGTCCACCGGAGCGAACTGATGAGAGCCGTCGGGCAAAGTTTTGCTTGAGAGAGCCACGTTAGGATTTTGTCAATGCTTCCCGCCAACGGATCGTGATTCGCTCACGCTCGGCAGGATCGAGGCGAGGATGAAATACCACGGTCGGGTAGTCTGGCTTCTTTGCGAGGTCGCTGTAAAGCCCCAAGCCGTAAGCCGCCAAAAGTCCAGCGCCAAGCGCGGTCGATTCGACCATCGCAGGACGCACGATGGCCGCGCCAAGCAGGTCGGCCTGGATCTGCATCAGCAGGTCATTGGCCGAGGCGCCTCCGTCGACGCGCACCGAGGTGATGGGATGACCGGCGTCGAGCTCCATCGCTCGCACCAGGTCGACGTTCTGCAACGCCATCGCTTCCAGCGCGGCTCGTGCGATGTGGGCTGCGGTGGTTCCGCGTGAGATTCCGCAGATCATCCCGCGCGCCTCGGGCCGCCAGTGTGGCGCACCCAGGCCGGCGAGGGCAGGCACGACGGTGATGCCGCCCGAGTCGGGCACCGACGCGGCCAGTGACTCGATCTCGGCCGCGGTCTTGATGATGCCGAGGCCGTCGCGCAGCCACTGCACGAGCGCGCCCGACACGAACGCGCTGCCTTCGAGCGCGTAGCTGGTTCCGTCCTTGGTCTGCCAGGCCACCGTGCCCAGCAGTCGATGTTTCGACAGCACCGGCTTGTCGCCGACGTTCATCAGGAGAAACGACCCAGTTCCGTAGGTGCACTTGCTGTCGCCGCGCCCAAAGCAGCCTTGGCCGAACAGCGCGGCCTGCTGATCGCCGGCGATTCCCGCGATGGGCGTGCCGTCGGGGATGCCCTCGACGCCCGATGTGCTGGCCAGCCTGCCCGAGCTTGGACACACGTGGGGAAGAATGCTCATCGGAACGCCAAGCAGCTCGCACAGCTCGGGGCTCCAGTCGAGGCGCGAGAGATCGAAGAGCAACGTCCGCGACGCGTTCGAGACGTCGGTCAGGTGGGCTTTGCCGCCGGACAGTCGCCAGCCGAGGAAGCTGTCGACGGTGCCGAAGGCCAGCTCCCCCCGCAGGGCGCGCGGGCGAAGATCCAAGTTGTCGAGCAGCCATGCGACCTTGGTGCCGGAAAAGTAGGGATCCAAGACCAGCCCGGTCTGACGTTGAAAGAGCGGCTCGTGTCCGGCGCGGCGCAAGGCTTCGCAGCGATCGGCGGTTCGTCGGTCCTGCCAGACGATGGCGGGCGCTACCGGCCGTCCCGTGGCCCTTTCCCACATCACCACCGTCTCGCGCTGGTTGGTGATGCCGAGGCCCGCGATGCTTCCCTCTGGGGCTTGCGCTCGCGCGGCCCGGAATGCCATCAGCACAGAGGACCAGAGGGCCTCGGGGTCGTGCTCGACCCTGCCCGGCGCAGGGTAGCTTTGCGGAACTTCGCAGTAGCCCTTGCCGCGTATTTGCAGTTTCTCGTCGATGAGCAGTACCGTGGTGCCGGTGGTTCCTTGATCGATCGCCAATAGCAGCGTTGGGTTCATGCTGGACGGCTCTCCGGTGAGGCGGCGGCCTCGCGATGGGTGTGCTGGCTGAGGAATTGGACCACGGCCTTGGCCAGTTGGGCGTGTTCGACGTCGACGCCGATCAAGTGGCCCGAGCGCGGCAACCACAGACGATTGACGACCTCCGCGGCCAGACTGCCCGCCAATTCGTAGCTGGCCTGCAGCGCGATGGTGTGGTCGAGCTCGCCGTGCGCCACCAGCGTGGGCTGCCGAATGAAGGTGAGATCGCGACGTACGATTTCGGCCAGGTCGACCATCTCGGCGATTCCAGCGATGGGTATTTCTGGAATTCCCGGATTCTCTCGACGCACGTTCTCATCGGTGACGTCGCTGCCACCCCGCTTCCGCATGACGGCGAGCGGCCCGCGGCGAAGGAATGAAGGCAATCGTCGCCATGCCTTGGCGGCCACGATCTGCCATGGCGGGAGTCGCAGCGGTACGGAAAGCGCCACCAGGGCCGAGACGCTCTCCGGACGCAGACGCGCCAGGCGTAACGCCACAAGCCCACCCATGGAAAAGCCCAGCATGGCGACGGGGCCTCCGCCGGATGCTTCGCGCAGCTTTTCGAACGCCGCTTCGGCCGAGGCAAACCAGTCTTGCCAGCGCGTCGCTGCGAGCGCCACGCTGGTGCCGCCGTGGCCGGCAAGAAGAGGCGCCGAGACCGAGAAGCCTGCTTGCACAAGCGCGTGCGCCAGCGGGGCGACTTCATATGGCGTTCCGGTCAGGCCGTGCAGGCAGAGCACCGCCGGACCTCGGCGAGAGGTGAAGATGGGCGACTTGTCTCCGCCCCCCGGGCTGTGCAATTCGGTCACCACGCCATCATAGTCGGGTGGCGCTGGTCGCGAACCCAGAAAGTGGCAGCCAGGCGGTGAGGCATTGGAGCGCAGGGGGGCACTGCCCTGACCTGAAACTAGCTCATCCCTTCGGCGTCAGGCAGATTGCTGGTGATGTCGCCACTCTTGATTGTGCTCCTAGCTTCGGCGGGCGGTCCTGACGGCGGCGTGCCCGTCGACGGCGCCGCCCAAGAGGCCGCGTCGGTCCAGCATGGGTTCGATCCGCGCTGGAGCCGGGTCGCATCGCCCAGTGCGGGGCTCGCCCGTTCCATCGGGCAACCAGGGTCCGGCTGTCTTCAGGGCGCGGCTGTCTTGCCGCAGCGGAACCCGAACTACGTCGTTGTCCATCCCGAGCGGCACCGTGAATTCGGCCATCCGGATTTGATTGGCTACCTTCGCGAGCTTGCGGTTGCGGCTCACAAGCAGAAGCTCGGTCCCCTGTATGTTGGCGATCTCGGCCAACCTCGCGGCGGCCCCACTCCGACCGGCCATCGAAGCCACCAAAGCGGTCTCGATGTCGACCTGTGGTATGGTCCGCCTGCCAAACCGTTCCTGCCAGGCAAGTCGGCGACGCCACCTTCGGTCGTCGATCTGCGCAGCCAGAAGATGCTACCGGCGTGGAGCTCTTCGGCGGTCCGCTTGCTCGAATTGGCTGCCTCGCGGCCATCGGTCGATCGTATTTTTGTCCACCCGGCCGTCAAACGGGCTTTGTGCCAAGACAAGAGTAAGCGAGGTCCTTGGCTGGGACGTGTGCGGCCGTGGTGGGGACATCAGGATCATTTCCACGTTCGGTTGCGCTGCCCGGCGAGCAGCCCCGACTGCACGCCACAGCCGCCGCTCACCGGGGGCGATGGCTGCGATGCTTCGCTCAATTGGTGGTTTTCCGGCGACGCGCAGAAGACCGCGGCCAAACGCGTGCCGCCCGGCGAAGGAACGCCCGCGATGCCCGAGCGCTGCGAAGGCGTGCTCACCGAAAAGCGGTAGCACAGCCGTTTGCAACCGGATGCCGAACCCCGATCCGTCGCCGGCGCCCGCCACCGGCCTAGCCGCTCGACTTGGCCAGCGCCACGAAGCGTCCAGCGCGCACGGTTCCGGCGGCAGCGATGGCCGAATGGACCGAGGGTACCGACAGTCCGATTCGTCCCGATGGCACGTCCACGGGCAGGAGCTTCTTCTGCGCATCGATCCCAGCGCTGCTCTTCTGTAGCACGAGCAGGTCCAAGGTCAGAGGCGTAGTGTCGGCGGGCAGTGCCCACGCGACGGTGATCTGATCGTCGCCGACCAAGACCGCGACACCCGGTTCGGCGGGCAAGGGAATGTCCGCGGGTGGAACCTCGGTCTCGCGCAGCGGCTGCCAAGTCGATTCGAGCGTGGCGAGCCTGGCCTGGGCACGCGTTCGCGTCGCCGAATCGGCACTATTCTCAGAGAGCGCCCGATAGATCGAGATGGCCTCGCCGAGGCGCCCCTGTCTCGCGCACAACTCGGCCATGGTCTCGGTTTCGTACAGGTGATCGGTTGTCATGTGCAAATCTCCCGGACGCGGGCAATGTCGCGCTGGATCTCGGCCACGAGATCTTCCACCGCAGAGAATCGACGTTGTTCGCGCAAATGCGCCAGAAAAGCCAGGCGCAAGCGAGCATCGTAGAGGTCGCCCTGAAAGTCGAGCAGGTAAGCTTCGATGAGAACCTGCGGATCGCCCTTGTCGGCAAAGGTCGGATTGTTGCCGATGCTGATGGCGGCTGCGAACCAGGGCGCGTCACCGTCCAGCCGCTGTGCCCGTCCGGCGTAGACGCCCGGCTTGGGGCAGATTTCGCCGTCCTGTGCGAGGTTCGCGGTGGGCACGCCCAAGGTGCGGCCGCGCTGCAAGCCGCGAACCACGCGGCCATCGATTTCGAACGGCCGCCCGAGCAGCATGCTGGCGCCTTCCACCCGGCCCTCCAGCACGAACTCGCGAATCTTGGTCGACGAGCACGGCAGGCCGTTCGAGCTGATCTGGGGAATGACCGAAAGTCCGATGCCGTGGCGGGAGCCGAGATCCCTCAACTGCTCGACCTTGCCACGTCGGTCTTTGCCGAAGCTGAAGTCTGCACCGACGACGACGTGATGCGCGCCGATCTCCTTGGCCAGGACCTGCTCGACAAAGACCTCGGCGGCCATGCCAGCCAGCTCTGCCGTGAACGGCTCGACCAGAACCACCTCGGCCCCAGCTTCCTGCAGAAGCTCGGCCCGTCGCTCAAGCGTGGTGAGCATGGGCGGCGCCAACGCGGGCGCAAAGAAGCGGGCAGGGTGTGGATCGAAGGTCAAGGCGACCACTTCACCGCCCGACGCAGCTGCGACCCGCTTCGCCTCCTCCAGCAACGCCTGATGCCCGAGGTGCACGCCGTCGAAGTTCCCGATGGCCACGGCTGGTTTGCGCAGTCCGCGTCCCAGCGCAGGAATGATGCCGCGGCGTCCTCGAATGGTTTGCACTTCTTTCGGGATACCGGGCAGATCCCGCTTCGTCAACTATCCTCATTCTCGACTTCTGACCCGCTTTCGCTTCAGATCACCTTCATGACCAGGATTAGCCCGCATTTTTCGTCAGCCGAACCAAGTCGATGGGCGTGCGGGCTAGGCCGAGGGACAATGGGGGCTAGCAGACCGCGCGACTGGCCTTTACTAGATCCGGCGATCTTCGCCGGCGCGCTATTACTCTATGCCTTGGCGATGCCGCTCGGGCTGGCCCGCGTGGAGGGCGCATCCCTGGTGGCGGCCGGCATCGCGCTTGATACCGGCACGCAGCCCGCGTTTTTCGCGCTGCTGGCCATGCGGGTTGGCCAGTTCCTACCGCTCGGGGACACGCCCTTGCGCGCCAATCTGGTTTCGGCGGTGCTTTGCGCTCTGGCCATCGCTCTGGTCGGCCGGTTGTGTCTGCTGGTTTGTGCGCTTGTGCGGCCGCCGACCCATGCGCGCCAGGAGCCGCGGGATTTTATGCACGAGCCCGTCGCCGCCCTCGGGGCAGCTCTGGCCACGGCCTTTTCACTCTCGACGTTCGATCTTGGCGCCACGGCCGGCACTGCGGCTGCCACGCTTGTTGTCCTGGTTGCGGCACTCGTGCCGGGCTTTGTGCTGTTGCGAGACCACGGTCAGTCGACGGCCGGATACGCGTTGGCTGGGCTCGCGGGGCTCTCGGCCGGGGTCGATGCGGTGGCCGGACCTTTACTCTGGCCGCCGCTGGTCGGGCTGGCCATTTGGTCGTTGCGCAAGGGCGCCCGCTGGCCGCTCCTGGCACCCTTGTGTTTCGTCGCCGCGTGGGGGACTGCCGCGCTTGCATGCGTCGCCGCTGCGTCGGTGCCGACGGCGGCAGTGCGGCTGTTTTCCGGCGTGTCCCAACTGGGCATGCACCACGGCGGGGAGCTTTGGACGAGCGCGATTGAACTTGCGGATGAAGTCGGGGTTGTGGGCTCGCTGCTGGCCGTGATTGGCATCGTGGCGCTCGCCAGTCGCGCCGCGGTGCTGACGGCATGGCTGGCGCTGGCCGCACTCACCTCTCTACTGTTCACCCATTCGGCCGAACGCGCGGCCTCGATGTGGGGCCCCACGCGGGCCGCCTTGCCGCTGGCCATCGCCATCACGTGCGTGTTTGCGTGCGCCGGGATTCTGCACGTGGGGAGCCGGCTTGGCCGGGCGCGCTTGGCCGCGACGTTCGCTCTCGCAGCCATGGTGGCGCTTTCGCCAGCGATGGACAGCCGGCGAGGCCTGCGCCGAACGATCGCGCCCATGCGGCTGCTCGATCGCGCGCTCCTCCGCTCCGAGGTAGGGTCGCTGGTTTGTCCCGGGACAGCGGAGATGGACGGCCTCTTTTACCTGGCACGTGCGCAGGGACTTCGTCCCGATGTGGAAATTGGTCACTGCGGCGGAAAGTAGCCCGCGCCAGCAAAAGCGCGGCGCGCGACCGGTCCTGGGCGCTTGACCCGGTGGGTGGGGTGCTTACGTATTCCGACAGAACTGATTCACCGCCTTCTGGCGCAGCACAAAGGGACGCAAACCATGGGAAAGATTATCGGAATTGACCTCGGGACCACCAACTCTGTCGTTGCCATCATGGACGGCAAGGAGCCCAAGGTTATCGCGAACGAGGAGGGCGGTCGCCTGACCCCGTCGGTCGTGGCTTGGGACGACAAGGGCGAGGTTCTGGTTGGCCAGATCGCGCGCCGGCAGTCCATCACCAACCCCGAGAACACGATTTTCTCGATCAAGCGGTTCATGGG
>PMLH01000123.1 GCA_003159055.1 Myxococcales bacterium | reverse complement strand
GGCACGCTGATGAAGACGAACAGCAGCGTGATCGACAGCGGCCCTACGATGGTCCATGCCCAGCCGGGTCGCGCAGCGATGCCGACCAGGAAGAGGCCCCACCAGAATAGAACTTCGCCAAGATAGTTGGGGTGGCGGCATCGCCCCCACAGACCCGAGTCGAGCACCGCACCTGGTTGATGAGGCGAGCGGAGGAACTTGCGCAGTTGCTGGTCGGCTACGGTTTCGATGACAACCGCGGCCAAGGTGACAAGACCTGCGGCGGCGTCGAGAATACCGAAATCGCCCGGCTGCGCGAGGGCAGGGAAGAGCGGCAATAGGCCCAAGAAGACCCACACCGTGGGCATGAGGTGAATCGAGACGAAGCTGGCGGGCCAGTACCCTCGGCCGGTCTTGCTGCGGATTTCTCGGTAACGGAAATCCTCGTCGGCAGGCCCGCCCCAGCGACGGCCCCAGTTGGCGGTCAAGCGAATCCCCCACAGGAGTGTCAACCCAAGAATCAGAAGCTGGCGGGCGCCAAGCCTTCCGGTGGGTGCCACGGCCGCCCAATACGCTGCGACGACCGGAGGCGCCACACTCCAGTACGGATCGTAGACGCTCGAATTGTCGAGCAGCACGGTGAAGGCAAAGACGACCGCGGTGGCCGCCACGTCGGCGATTGCTGCGACCAGAATCGGATGCAGCGCCGAGAGCCCACGCCCGACCGCAACCGCCACCCACAAGGCGACGAGGTAACCCATGACAACGAAGATCCGACCGCCGCGTTTGGATGTGACGATACTCAAGCTTCACCCGTAGAGTTTGCGTGTCGCTTTCCCCATGATTCGAATCGCCATCCGTCGCGGCATTAGCCGGTTCATGAGGAAAGCCGACCACCGGTAGAAAAGCCCCGGAATCACGCTGGCACCCCGGCCGAGGGCTGCCAGGGTCTTTTCGGCAACGTAATCGGGCGAAAGCAACGGAACCCGGCTTGGCCGCGGCTTCGATGCGGCGTAGCCCGGCGTGGCCGTGGCGCCGGCACGACAGGCGACGACGTCGACGCCTTGGTTGGCGAGCTCGTCCCACAAGCCCTCGGCAAGGACAAGGTTGAATGCCTTCGACGCGGCGTAGGTTGCAATCCACGGTCCGCCCTGCGAACCCGCCGTCGAGGTCATGAGCACGATGCCGCCCCTTCCACGCGCCGCCATGGGGGCCCCAAGCAGGTGCGAAAGCACGACCGGCCCGCGACAGTTCACGTCGATCACCTTCAGATGATCGTCGAGCGAATAATCCAGAAATGGCCCGATGGCTGAGTAGGCCGCGTTGTAGACCAGCAAGCCGACGTCGAGTCCGGCGGTGAAGTCACGCACGACGGCCGCGAGATCCGCTCGCGCAAGATCGGCGGCCAAGCTCCGCACTTGGATCCTGTGCACCGCTTGCAGGTCGGCCGCCAAGGCGTCCAGCGCCTGCTGCCGGCGCGCGATAAGCAGCAGGTTGAGGCCGCGACGGGCGAGCTGCCGCGCGAAGGCTTCGCCGAGCCCAGCCGAGGCCCCGGCAACCAGCGCCCAGGCGCCATAGCGTTCGCGAAATCGGTTCATTCGGCGGGGTCTTGCAGTTTTTCCGTGAAGGGATGCGGGGTCCTCGCCATTCGCCAGACCATGACGATGGGGACGATGAGCCACGAGGCGTTGGACCCGATGACGATCCAGGGGTGCGGCGACGCATGCTCGCCAAAGAGCTCGTCGAAGAGGATGATGGTCACGTTGGCGAACATCAGGCCCGCCCAGATCAGGCTGGGGACGCGAATCCATTCGCGCGCGCGCGCGAACGCGAAGATGGCTGCGGCGTAGAACGGTCCAAAGAGCAGGACGTCGATCCAGATGGTGGCCCGGTACCATGCCGGGCGCGCCCACAACAGAGGATCGTAGGTCTTCTCCCACCAGTGGATCAGCGCAACCGCGCTACGCGGAGGCCACAGGGGGGGCGTGAACGCGGCGGGGTTCTTGATCGCGATTTGTTCGAGGCTGATGACGTAGCTGACGAACAGGAGGTTGAAGACGAAGAAGATCAGCAGCCCGGCGTCCAAGGGGCGTCTTCTGAGAGGAATGCTGACCCGCATGGAACGCAGCCTACCTCACGAACGTGTCTGCATTTCGGAATTCGCGCTTTCGTGCCGGGGGGGATCTCATGGCATCATGCGCCCCATGCACAAGGCCCGAAATCCGCAATTGCGATCCTACAGTCTGTGGCTGGGCGTGTGCCTGGCGGTTGCGCTTGGCCAGGCGCCAACGGCTCACGCATCCAGCACGCTCGAAATCATCGGTGCGACGTCGGGGGGAAACCAACTCACGGCCCGTGTCCTTTCCCACGGATCGGCTGTCACCTACTTCAATCCCTCGCTCTTGCCGGAAGCTTTGCCGAAGATGGAAGTTGGTTTTTTCGGCCTGGCCATGCAGGGAAAGATCCGCCTCAAGGATCGCCCTCCCGGCGTCGACGTGCCGGACAACGTCACCTCGACCATGATCCCGGGCGCGGGACCGAACGACCTGCGCCCGTTGCCCACGTCGAAACTTCCCAATCCGCGGTCCGACACCGACGCGGACGAGAACGTGGTGTACGCCGCGATCGGCATGGTTCGGCCGCTCGCCGGCAGGAGCCTGGTGTTTGGTTTCTATGCCTTTCTTCCCGTGCGGGCCTTTCTCGACCAGAAAGGCTACTTTCCCGACGAGCGCGAGCAGTATTTCTCGAATCAGCTTCATTTCGAGCTCCTGGGTGACCGGCTTGACGTTTCCAGCATCACCTTTGCGCTCGGTTCTCAGCTCGCCGATTGGATTTCCGTCGGTGCTGGCATCGACGTGTCCATCTACACCGAGACCAGGGTGACCGTCTACGTGCCGAATGGCGCCGACCAGAGCCACGTCTTGCTGTCGCCGGACATCCATACCAACAGCAAATTCAAGCCGTATTTCGCCGCCACGGTTCATCCCGTCCCGCGTGTCGCGTTGATCGCTACCTTGCATTTCCCATTTGCCAACAACACCACTGGTGAAAATGACCTGCGTTTCTGGAACTACGCCTATCCCGACGGCCAGACGTCGGTGAAGCAGGTCTACACCTTTTCGCAAGGCAGCGAGCCTTTGCGCCTTGCGATTGGCGGCAGCTATCAAGGGCGGCTTCGTGAGGATGGCCGTGCGCCATGGGAGGTCGGTGTGCAGGTCATCGGCGAGCGTTGGTCCCAATACTACAACCGGCAGGGCGAACAACCGGCCGATACCTGGAGCAACACCCTCAGCTATGCGGTCGGAGGGGGATTCATGTGGAAAGATCGCCACGTCACGGCGGATTTCGGCTATTCGCCCTCGCCAGTGCCGAATCAGCCGGGACGAACCAACTACGTCGACAATTCCCGCCTGCTTGCCAGTCTGGGCCTCGAAGGACCGGTGAAGTTCCTCGGTAAGGATCTCGAGGCCGGCATCACAGTATTCGGATCGTACTTCCTGCCCCGCGAAGTCAGCAAGGATCCCAACCTGGTCCTGGACGAGTATCCCGACACCGCGGTCGACATTCGCACCGGCTTGCAG
>PMLH01000081.1 GCA_003159055.1 Myxococcales bacterium | reverse complement strand
CATCTGGTAGCTGCGCCGGTCGCCAAAAGCCGGCGCCGATTCCGCGGCGATACGGAACGGCCCGTAGTACGCCGAGGCATATTTCACGGCGTAGGAAAGCAAAATCACGCTTTCGTGCTCGGACTCGTCGAGGGCGTCGCGCAGGAAACCGATGGTTCCGTCCATCATCCCCGAAGGAGCCACGATATCGGCGCCCGCATTGGCCTGTGCGACTGCCACGCGAGCCAGGTTTTCCAGCGTGGCATCGTTGTCGACGTCGCCGCGGTCTTTGTCGACGAGAATCCCGCAGTGGCCGTGGCTCGTGTACTCGCACAGGCAGCAGTCGGCGGCCACGCAGAGCTCGGGCGTCGCCTTTTTCAGCTCGCGAATCGCGCGCTGGACGATGCCCTCTGGGTGCCAGGCCTCGCTGCCCACGGTGTCCTTCTTCTCTGGCAGACCGAACAGCATCACCGACAGAATTCCCAGCTTGGCCAGCGATTCCGCCTCGCCCGCCAGCTGGTCGACCGACAGATGGTACTGCCCCGGCAATGATGAGATTTCCTTGTGCACGCCTTTTCCAGGGCAGATAAACAGCGGATACATCAGGTTGCTCGCCGACAGCGAGGTCTCGCGAACCATGCGGCGCAACGCCTCGGTTCGGCGCAAACGGCGCGGACGGGTCTCGGGAAACGACATCAGGGATCTCCTTTGGCTGGGCGAGAATCTGCGATAGCACGGATCAGGTCTAGGACGCTGGGGGATTCGGCAACGACGGGCACAAGACCATGCGTCACCGCTTCCTCGGCCGTGGTCGGGCCGATGACAGCGACGGTTTTCTTCGCTAGCGCGGTCCTGCCGGGACCGGCGAGGAATGCGCGCAACGCCGATGGGCTGGCGAAGGTCGCGACGTCGAACGCTGGCGGCGGCGGCAAGGTGGTGTTGGGCTGCGTTTCGTAGACCGTGACCACGTCAACCGTGCATCCGCGCGCACGCAGCCTTTCCGCCAGCAGGGTTCGCCCACCGGCGGCGATGGGCAGAAGTACGCGGGTGCCCGCCGGCAAATCGGAGAATGCTTGCGCGAGACCTTCCTGTCGCTTGTCGCTGGGCACGAGCACGACTCGGCCGCCGCCGCCTTCGATCGCCCGGGCGGTTTTCGCCCCGACCGCAGCGATCCTCGTTCGCAAATCAGCGGGAAACCGATTGTTCGATGATCGCCCGAGAACGAAGGCGACCGCGGTCTGGCTGGTGAAGACCAGCCAGTCGTAGTCGTCCAGCCTGGCGAGGGCAGCGTCGACCTTGTCCCAACACGCGGGCGGCGCCGCGACCAGGGTCGGATACAGGATCGGCTGCGCGCCGGCTGCGGCGAAGACAGCGGCCCAGTCCTCCATGCCGTCGCCTTCTGGCCGTGTGAGCAAGACTCGAAGGCCAGCGAGCGAAGGTGACACCATGGACGTCGGCCTCTACTACTCGACCAGCTCGGCGTTCCAGTAGGACGCGTTCGGCAGGTCGAGAAAGGGCCGCCATTCGCGGTAGCGAATCTTCTCGGAGCCCGCCCGGAAGGTCGGCGTCCAGCGCGGGCGAACGGGAACCTTGAGCAGCCGCAACCCCGCCTGTTCCAGCGTGCGCGCGCCCTTGGCGATGTTGCAGTCGACGCAGCAGCAAACCACGTTGTCCCACGTGGTTCGACCGCCGCGGGAGCGCGGAATCACGTGGTCGAGGTTGAGCCCGGTGCGTGGAAGTTGCCGGCCGCAGTACTGGCAGGTGTTGGCGTCGCGCGTGTAGATGTTGTGGCGCGAAAAGCGAACCTTGGCGCGCGGAATTCGATCGTAGACCTGGAGCAGAATCACGCGCGGCACGCGAATTGCGCGGTTCACCGTCTGGATGACATCGTCGCCCATCTCGGCGGACAGCTCGGCCCAGCTGTCGAAATCGAACGTGCGGAACTGCTGATCCACCGCCTGTGCAGCGCCAATGTAGAGCAGCGCGAAGGCCCTCTTAACATTGGTGACATGAATGGGTTGGAAGTGCCGATTCAGGACCAAGACCGACGAGTTGATCACGGGATTGCTCCTTGCCACGACTTGGCGGAGCCACAGGAATAGTCCCCCTGACCTGCCGTCCGCACGGAGGCTGCGCTGCACAAAAACCGGCCCGGACGGCCGATGCGAGTGGCCCCGTCCATCATCTCGGCTTCATGCTAACAGACGAAGTGACTGTGGGCAAAGGCGGTACAATGGGGTCCGCCTTGAACACTCAGACCCTTTCAGCCTTGGTCGCAGCCATCGTCTGCTTCGCGGTCGGCGGTGCCGTGCTGCTGCGCGATTCCCGGCGTAGCGTCCACGTGCTGTTTGCGACCTTCGCGTTCAACTTGGCCATCCAGCGTCTGTTCCTGTTCTTGGGCTCGTCGCAGGACGCGTCGTCGCTGTTGCGTTGGGGCGGCATGCTGGCTGCGGTTTCCTTGCCCGCGACGGCGCAGCGATTCTTCCGCGCGTTTCTGGGTGACGAGGCCGGGCCGCCGCCCATGTCGCGCGCGACCCTGGGCGGCGCGATCGTTCTGTACCTCGCGCTACTGTCGAGCTTGTTTCTGGCCACGCCCGTCCACACCAGCAAGTGGTTCTACCTCGGACTTCTCATCTACGTTTATCTCGGCCTCTACCTGTCGGTCTACTACCTCTACCGGCGCTACCGACGGACTCCGTCGCGGGTCGAGAAGACACGCTTGCTGTACTTGCTCATCGGCGGGCTGGCGACCGTCACGGCCACGATTTCCGATCTGCTGCCGTGGGCGCCGTCCGTCGGCAACATATTCATCACGATCTACTTCTATTTTCTTTCGCAGACGTTGGTTCGCTATCGCCTCCTCGACCTCAACGAGCTGCTCGGCCGCATGGTCGTGCTCGCGGCGCTGGCCAGCATCTCGACCATCATTTTCGGGCTGCTGCTCATCAAGCTGGTCGACCTCAACGAAATCGGCCTCCTCTTCCTCAACGCGCTCATCGCATCGACCGCCATCATCATCGTCTTCGAGCCGTTACGCTCGCTGCTCGAACGCGTGGTGAATCGCTGGATGTTCCAAGAAAAATACGAGCTCTTCCGCCGCATCGAGAGC
>PMLH01000587.1 GCA_003159055.1 Myxococcales bacterium | reverse complement strand
TCGAGTTGGGCGCCGACGACTACGTGGTCAAACCCTTCAGCGTGCGCGAGCTTGGCCTGCGGGTTCAGGCGGTGTTGCGCCGGTCGCGCCGCTTTAAGGCCAATCCCGCGGGCGATGCCGAGACCGTGTTCGGCCGACTGCGCGTCGACCGGAACGCCCATCGCGCATGGGTCGACGGCGAGGAAATCGCGCTCACGCCGCTCGAGATGAAACTCCTGTGGACGCTCTACGAACGTCGGGGGCGCGTGCAAACCCGCGGGACGCTGCTCGACGAGGTGTGGGAAGCAAGCCCCGAAAACAACACGCGCACCGTCGACACGCACATCAAGCGACTACGTGAAAAACTGGGCCCGGCCGGCGCATACGTTGAAACCGTCCGCGGCATTGGCTACCGCTTTTCGGACACGGAAGAGGAAGGCTAGCGTCAACAGCTCGCCGAGCAAGGGCTCGACCTTCGCGTCCACCTTGACTGCTTCTCGGCCGCAGCGACGCCTACGTCCCCGACCACCACTCGGGCGAACCGAAGCCCGGCCGCGAGAACCAGCGGTCGTGTGGACGTATCGAAAGCTCGTCGTCCTCGTCGAAGTCGGTCTCGTCGTCGGCCTCGTCGTCATCGTCGTACACGGCCATCGGTGCCACTGTCCGCGCATCTGTCTCCGCAGTCTGACCGTCTGGTGAAAATGGATTGCTCATCGGTTCCCTCCTGGCCTGTTGCCTCTCCGTCGTCCCCATCAGCCTAGAAAATCCAAATCCAAAGCTACGACACAGTATCGAAACAGCTGCGTTCCAACCAAGCAAACGGTCAATCGATAGTCGGCGAGCTAGACCGAAGAGCTTGTCACACGAACCTCCCAGTTGCGAGTCGGAAGCGCCACTATTAACTACGAGACCGGAATTTGTATCCGAAGAAACGAAGTCGCAGCTTCCCAATCAATGTGTTGATGCACGACTCCGCTGCCCCAACCCGTGCGCTTTTCGCCCCGATGTTGCTCAACCCACGAGAGCTGACCTGTTACTCAACCCTGGTCAGGGAAGCGTCAGTTCCCCGGTTGCAACGAAGATGCCCGAGCTGTCGCGGCCACGCGCAAACGCCGCGATCTTGTTCGTCCCTTTCGGGAGCGGCACCGTCACCGAAGCTCCGCGGCGCAAAGGGACCACCGCGACCTCCCGACGCGCGCCGGCTTCTTCCTCGCGGAAGACGTGGACCGCAGCGTCCACGTCCAGATTTTCGCTGATGCCGGAAACCGTCAGGGTCGCCTCGTCGCCAGAAACGACGATTTGCAGCTTCCCGCGCAGCAGGTGATCAGTCAGGCCAGCCGCGTAGCCCATCACCTGCGGCAGCCAAGCTTGCGCGACGTCGGCGTACACCTCCTCGTCGAAAAAGAAGTGGATCTTGTCCGCCACGCGCCGATAGGCCGCGATCTTGGCACCCTCACGGATCACGTAACGCGTCTGCTCCGACGGCCGCAGGTCCAGCAAATCCAACTTCGGCTCCGCGAATTTGAGCGATTGATTCACCAATCGGGCCGCTTCATCTGGCCTGTCGCCTGGAACGCACGTGAAGTCCCTCGGCAAGGTTCCTCGGGAAAAGAATCGCTGCTGGGTAGCCTGGGCCAATCCTCTGCCGTCGGCAGCCACGAAGAAGCTTTCGAGATCTGGCCGCGATACGGGCGCAGCCGCGCGCGGCAAGGCGACAGATCCGTAACGGTCGGCCACAAACTCTTCGAACTCCGAGCCCCGGTCCTGGAATTCGCCGCGGAAATCGTTGCGAACGAACGCGGGCTGGCCCATGTCCTCCAGCACCGACAACACGCCCCCCAAGGCAAGCAGCGACCGCACCAGCGCAGTCTCCCGGTGGCTCGGCTCCTTGGCGCTGACAGCGAGCTGCCAGTTGTCGAAAAACGCTTGCAGGCCAAGGTCGTTCTGTGGCGCCCGCAACCATTCGGTCGCAGGCATGCCTTCCAGGTCGAACGCTGTTCCCGTGGCCGCATCACGCACCGTCGCGCCGCTGCCCAAGGTCAGTCGGGCCGCGTGAACGGTCCCGGCGAGCCCGGCCCCGTCGTCGAGTCCAGTCCGCCTACCGGGTTCGAAGAAATGGTGCCGGCCCAGCTCTGGTGGTGTCTTCGCCAGCACGGCCCCCGCCTTCACCCAGCCAAGCGCGGTCAGAACGCCATCGGCAGTCGGACGATAGCCACCTGCCGGGTCGAGCGTGTCGAGTCGGCTCTTGAGCGCGCGCAGAGCGTCCGCATCAATGGCGTTCGCATCCAGCTTCAGCGGCTCGAAGGGCCCGAGGGCACGGCCCAGTTGGTGCGCAAGCACAGCGTGGAACTTCGATGCCGAGAGCGTGCGTTCGGTCATCCCCGCGTGCGTGGTCGCTGCATCCCAGGCCCAAGCCCGGCCGCTGGCAAGCAGCAGCAGGCCCACCTGCAATGAACAGATCAGGGGCTTGCCGAAGCGGCTGCAAAACGCCAGGAGGGTCGTATTCATGGGCGTCCCCCCTCGTCCCCATCCGCCGACGACGGCGCAGCCGAATCGCTCTTCTGCGATGGCAGGTGGAGCTCACCAATGTGGCTTTCAACCAGCTTGGCAAGGCGCAAGACCATCCCAAGCTCCGTGCATTGGGACTTGCCGCAGCTGATCTGAACCACAAGGCCCCGTTCGCGCAGCAAGAATGCCAGTCCCAGGACTTCGCCGCCGCGCGCGCGGACCGAACGATCGCCGATCTCCTCGGTCGGGAGCGCAGCGGGGAGCTCGGCAGAGAGCCTCCCAAATTGCGTTTCCGCCGCGGACGACGAGGCCGCCCAGACCCGAACCGCGACGTCGAATGCCTCCGGCTTGCCCTTGGCCCTAAAGTGCTTGCTGTCGTACACGTCGCTGCGGACGCGGTCCATCAGCCGCGCAACCTCGAATTCCCCGGCGTAGCCGGTGACACCTTTCACCTCTTCGGCGGAAAGCAGCGGCGAGGCATCGAGCAGCGTCTTTTGTTGCAGAGCTGGCGCCTTCTCGCCCGAAGGCTCGGCCGGGTGAGGCGCCATCACGCCATCGTTTTCCAGGCTGGCTGGCTGAGCCTCCCATCCAGCCGCTTTCGCGATGGCCTGCCCGCCGCCCAGGAAGGTCAGGTGCTGGCGATGCTCGAATGACGGCTGCCATTTTTCCAGACGGACCTTGTTGCCGTACTGACTGAAGTCGTGGCGATGTGCCCCGCTGAGCTTGAAGTCGCTGCGGTAGCCGACGTAGCCGCGACGGTAGACAATCAGCGTGAAGCGACGCAGCCGCATCGAGCCCCCGGTCGGCACATCGTCCGGGCTTTCGATCTGGTAGCGCCCGTCGGCGGCAGTCTCTACCGCCGACTCTCGGATCCCAGCCGGACCACGCAGGCCGATGCCGCGCTCGAAGGCCCATGAGCCGACCACCGTCGCCCCGGCAATCGGACGCTCGGTCTCCGCGTCGATGACCATCCCGTCGAAAGGACCAAGCAGGTCCCCCGGCTCCAAGGTGTCGGGGCGCACCGAAAACGGTGCTTTGCCGATGGTCGGTCCGCAGGCCACCGCGACCAGGCTTGCCAGCACAACCATGAGCGCCCGCGTGTGCACGTTGGACGTCGTGCCAGATCCCATCGTCGCTGTCCGCCGACGAGAATTGACGCTTTCCGAGATCGCTGCTAGAAATAAAGACACTGTGAATGGCCGGGCAACTCGCCCTGAAACGACAAGGATGTTGCCGCCAGCCTTTTAGTAGAGGACGGGCCGTCTTGCAATGCTGCTTCTCAGGTCTGCTCCTAATCTTTCCGCTTCCCATCCCCGCCAAGGCCAATATGGGATAGCCTGATTGGATATGCTGAACTGTTTCCAGTGCGGAGGCGTCGTTGCAGACGGGGCAGCTTTCTGCCAGCGCTGCGGCGCGCCGCTTGCCAACTCTTCCGGCGGGGCCTCGGCGCTCATCTGTTCCGGATGCGGCAACCGCAATCCGCTGGACACCAATTTCTGCTTTGCCTGCGGACGCAGGTTGGGTCACACGACCCCGATGAACGCCGACGCCTCGGCATCCTTCGCCGCGGCGATGGCTGCCCGCCCCTCGCAAAGGACCAGCGCCCACAGCGGCCCCGCTCGCCTGGTTGCGGTAAGGCGCGACGGCACCGACGGGGAATCGTACGCCATCACCGGCGAACAGATCGACATCGGGCGCACCGAAGGGGACTTGCGCTTCGACGACCAACACCTCGCGGAAAGGCATGCCCGCATCACCTACCGTGCAGGCCAGTACGTCATCACGCCGCTCGAAAGTCGTAATGGTGTCTACATTCGCATCACGGCGCCGGCCGAGCTGCAGGATGGGCACTACATCTTGGTTGGCAAGCAGGTACTGCGCTTTGAAGCCGTTCCCGACGCAGAGAAAACCCTGCGGCCCGCGGTCGAACACGGGATGATCCTGTTCGGTACGCCTCTCAAGTCGCCCTGGGGACGACTGCGACAGATCACCGCAGCAGGAACCTCGCGCGACGTCTACCATCTCACCCGAAGCGACTTGATCATTGGACGCGAACAAGGGGACATTGTCTTCTCCGACGACGAATTCATGTCCCGGCGGCACGCCTTGCTACAATTCCGGGGCAATCGAGCTCTGGTCTCCGACCAGGGCAGCTCGAACGGAACCTACGTTCGCCTCACCGGTCAACACATCTTGGATCCGGGCCAAATGATCCGACTCGGCGATGAGCTCTTGCGCTTTGAGCCAGGTTAGAGCGAAGCTGTAATAGAAGCAGGATGGAAAGCCCCTCGAGAATCAAGATCACGGCGTTCGGTAAGACCGACGTAGGGCTCATTCGCGAGCACAACGAAGACAACTTCCTGCTCGCCAACGTCGACACCGGCCTGCGAACCTCGTCGCTCGAGGAGAACCTGGATTTCGAGCTCGGCAGCAAGGGCGCACTCTTCCTGGTCTGCGATGGCATGGGAGGGGCCGCCGCTGGCGAGGTTGCCTCCACCATGGCTGTGGATTCGATTTCCAGCGACATGGAGGCGGGGGCCAAGACCACGTGCGAAAGCTTCGCCCGATGCCTACGCCGGGCCATCGAGACTGCGAACGAGAAGATCAACGCCCAGTCGCGCGTGAACCAGAACGAGCGCGGCATGGGCACCACCTGCACCGCCGCAGGCTTGGTGGATCGGACGCTGATCATCGGCCAAATCGGGGACTCGCGCTGCTACGTCTTGCGC
>PMLH01000013.1:277-2637 GCA_003159055.1 Myxococcales bacterium | reverse complement strand
GGAGATTCACGATCCGACCCGCCCCCACATCGAATGCAACACTTCTAAAACACCTGCGTTCCGAAGTCGAGGTGGACAAAGTGCGACACTCACGTGGAGAAATCGCGAAAGAAAGGTCAAGCGGGAAGTGCTTGGCGGGCGGTGTTTGGGTTGCCTGCCGCGGCTGTCTCGTGCAACAACTTCGGCACCTTGTTGCATGAGTCGTGGAGTCACCCGTGAAGACCACGCCTGACGCGGCGCCGGCGTCGGTCGGCAGCTTGCGCCCGCAATGGCCCTGGCTCGGGCTTGTGGCTCTCGTCTACCTGGCGTTTGCTTTACCGGTTGTGTTTTACGGTCGCCTAACCGCCGATGAGGGCTGGTACCTGCTGGCATCTGTGAACATCGCCGAAGGAGAGCGGCCGTACCGCGACTTCTTGTTCACCCAGACGCCGCTGCTCCCCTACGTCTACGGGGTGCTTCTTTCAACGGTAGGGGCCAGTCTGGTCGCGGCACGCCTGGTTTCGATGTTGTTCGGATTGGGCGGACTCTTGTGTGCGATGGCGGCTATCCAACGCCGAGCCGGCACCTTCGCCGCTGCGCTGGGCGGCGCCATCCTGGTGCTGGACTTGGCCGTGGCGTTCGATGCCTCGGTGCTGAAGACGCAACCCTTGACCTTGCTGCTCGGCGGGCTGGCGATTTGGTTGGTCTCCGGCACTGGGCGCTGGTTCGAGGTGATCGGCAGCGTCGCGGCAATGACGCTGGCCGTACTTGCTCGTTTGTCCATGGTGCCGGCTCTGGTCTGCTTCCAGGTGTACTGGCTTGCTGCGGGTAGCGTCCGACGTGGCGTCGCATGGGGCGCGGCCGTGGCGAGCGCGGGCGTGCTGGCCGCATGTGCGGGATTCTTCTGGGCCGGAGGGAACGCGTTCTTTGGCGTCTACGAATTCCATCGGGCGTATTTCGCCGCCATGCCCACGGACGGAAGGTTCTTCTGGCTCTTTGTGAAGGGATTCGTCGCCAATCAGATGCCCATTGTCGTCGCGGGACTCGCGGCTTTCGGCCTGCTCATCTGGCGCTGGAGGAAGTCTGGGCTATCGTCCTCGCCTTGGGCTTCGGAGCTTCGGCTGTTGGCTCTTCTCGGGTCCAGCTATCTTGGCACCACCCTTCTGCATGCGACACGCACGGTAACGTATCCAACGTACCAAACCTCGAACGTGCTTTTCGTGGTTGTGTTTGCGGGAATCGTACTCGGGCGCCTGGGGCGTTCCAACCGACGTATGCAGGTCGCGATGATGGCCACAGCAGTGTTGCTCGGTCTCGCCGGGATGCCTTGGCAAGAGTACGTCGTGAACCTTCGAGGCGTGGGGGCACCAGGGAAGGTGGCGGAGGCCACGGCCAAGTTGAACCTTCTGCCAAGGGGGAATGGGCAAATCCTGACGCTTGCACCGGAGCTCGCGGTGAGCACACAGCGAAAGCTGATTCCTGGCTATGAGATGGGGGCCTTCTCGTATTTCCCGCGCATGGACGACACCCGGGCCGAGCAGGTCCGCGTCGTGAACGCCGCGAGGTTGGAACGCGACTTGACGGCGCAGCGTGCTTCAATCCTCGCCCTAACCACCGATGCCATGTACGTCTTCGCGCGCGGCCTGGAACCCGACCGACTGGTGCACCTGATCACGTCCCACTACAACCTCGTTGGCACGGTCGAAGGTTATGGCCAGTACTCAGAGGTTCTGTACCTGTTTGCCGAGAAGACTCGCGTCCCCTGATGACGCCAATGTCTTGCGGGAAAGCAGCGCCTCACAAATACTCCTTGCACGTTACTGGTAGCGCCAGTAATCTGTCTCTCGTGACCAAGGTAACTTGGAAAAGATCGGTGGATAGGCAACTGGACAAGGTTCCCACCGCTATCGCCGAGAAGTTCCAAATCTGGGTAGCCTTGGTCAACGAATCCGGCATTCAATCGGTTCGAAAGTGCAGAGGGTTTCACGACGAGCCTCTGAAGGGTCAACGCAAGGGGCAACGCTCCATGCGTTTGAACAGGGCCTATCGGGCCATCTACATCGAGCTTGAAACCGGAGCGCTAGAGCTCATCGAGGTCTTGGAGGTGAACAAGCATGACTAATAAGAATCGGGTCTTCGACGAAAAGGATTTGGAAAAGCGTCTCGGCCCTCTCACGGTTGGCGGATTCATCCGCACGTGGAGGACCACCGAAGAGATGAGCCTCAAGGAATTCGGCAAGTTGATGGGGGTGTCCGTGGCCAACCTGTGCGACATCGAGAAGGGCCGCACTGGCGTAAGCCCGGGAAAGGCTGCCCAGATCTCCAAGGCCATTGGCGTTCCCGAAGCGTTGCTCGTACGCCTGGCGATTGAAGAGGGGCTG
>PMLH01000013.1:0-217 GCA_003159055.1 Myxococcales bacterium | reverse complement strand
GCACATGGCCAGGTTGCGCACGAACACCTGGCCGAGGCCGATGGCGCGCACGCCGGCATCGTCGATCTGGCACATGCCATCGGCGACGAAGGGGCCTAGCTTGGCGAGCGCGTCGCTGAGGTACTCGGCAAACACGATGCCGTGCTTGGCTTCGATGGCCTTCCGATCGACCACGAAATTGCACATCAAGGTCTGAATGACGTCGCGGCGGATTTCG
>PMLH01000050.1 GCA_003159055.1 Myxococcales bacterium | reverse complement strand
CCAACTGGTATGAAGTCACCTTCGGCCTAGAACTTGGGGAAGGCCACGACGAGCACGCAGCCGAGATCTTGAACGCGCGTCGAACGCTTCCCCGGGGTTGGCTTAATTGAGACGGCTATCGGCGCTTCCATCAGGGACGCTGCTCCCTGGCGACTATTTCCTGTTGTTCGTTGCACTCCGGAGAGCGTTCCGGAGCCGCTCATGCTGTTTCTGAAACTCCGGTGTCGACATGATCTGCACAATCGCATCTGCGGGCCAAACCCTTGCCAGACCCGTGTTCTCCTCGAAAACAACCCGCGCGCGTCCTGTTTGACCACTGAAGGCGACATCCTGGTACGGGAGATATTCTCCTACAAGACCAACGAAGCGACAGCCTTCCGGCTGGTCTCCCGTGCGAATCGGTGTGGACCGAAGAAAGACCGGGCTTCCACTGTTGCCAGGGAATGCAAACGCGTCGAGAAAGAAGGAATGGTCATCATTGATAGTGCTGATCATTCCCCGCCTAAGTACAGGCGCGATTCGGTCATTGGGCACTATGCCAGGTTGATACGATACGAAAAAAGCATCCAACAACTCCCCCAAGCGGGCGACTGGGACGAAGACTTCCAGGAGAATTGTCCTGACATCAGAGATCGGGGCAATACCAAACGGCAGGATGGCCACGTCCGCACTTGGCAGTGCCATCCAATCAACCTTCAGATCTCTCTTGATTTCGCGAATTGGCTGACCAAATCGACGACCATCCTTCCAGTTCAGAAAAGCTCGGAGTTCTTCGTCTGAGCCCTTCGACTTTGCAAAGCCAAGCACAACATGCGCGGCCGTAACGATGTAGGGGACAGTTTCCTTTTGGACCAAGAATGCGGTACCAACGTACTTTGGCTGGGCGGGCAAGGGTTGGACACCCTGCTGAGTATCCGGTCGTTCAAGGCTGCCAAGGAAAACCACCGTCTTCTTAATACCCGCATCAATGCAAGGATCGACGTAGGCCTTGCCCGGAGGTGTTGGAACCTGCGCCTGAGCTGATGCAACTACCAAGGCGGCACTTGCGACCACACAAACAAGGAACCGCATTTGCTGACTATACACCCGGTGCGCTCGGGTCGTGCCGGAGTTTCCAGGAAGAAATTTCGGGAGAGAGTCCCTTATCTCGTGAACAGATCCTGCTGCCCCACGCCCGCCCCGGCGCGCTCGCTTTCCCCCGCGCCCTCGCCACTCGCCATCGCGAACAGCTGCGCGAGGTTCGCCCTCCCCGTGGCGCGACTCTGGCGCAGGCGAACGGCACCGCGTTCTAGGAGGATGCGGTTGCCGTCGTTGCTTTCGAGTTGCGTGCTGTAGTCGGCGGTAAAAAGTGGGAGGCCCATGGCCAGGGCCGCTTCGCCGGCCGCAAAGGTACCGCCGGTGGCGCGGGCCTCGATGAGAACGAGGGCGCGTGAGAGCGCGCAGATGGTTCGGTTGCGCTGCATGGCCCGACCGGCGATCCAGGGATCTTCGGGGAAGAATTCGCTGACCACCAAGGTGCGCGCCGGATCGAAGGCGGCGCGCAGCTCGTGTCGCATTCGGTATTGCAGGATCCCTTCGGCCAAGACCACAGTCGTGGTCCCGCCGTGCGAGAGCGCGGTCTTGTGCGCAGTGATGTCTACGCCCTTGGCG
Source organism: Myxococcales bacterium (assembly GCA_003159055.1). The sequence continues at coordinate 1,126 of PMLH01000050.1, read as the reverse complement.
CCGCCGCTCACCACGTTGAGGCCCTGGCCGGCAACCTGTTGTGCAATGTCGGCCGCGACCGCCAGGCCGCGCTCGGTCGCGCCTCGCGATCCGCAGAAGCCGATACTCGCGATGGCCATCAGGTGGGCCGGCCCGCTGGCGAACAGGACGGGCGGGAGATTTCTGCGCGCAATTTCCGGCAGCGCGAGATCGCCGAAGGGCGCGACCAGGCAGTGCACGCCCTCGCGACGAAGCTGCTCAGCCACGTGTCCAATGGCAGCCCGTGGAGCCGATGGAGACACTCCCGTTGCGGTCAGCAGGCGACGTCCGCTTTCGCTGAACGCCTCTTCGATGGGCATCCGTGCCTCACCCAAGACCGCAAGGGCACGCCGAATGCGCGCCGGCCCAACCCCGGGGAGCCTCATGAGCGTTAGGATGGTTTCGAGCTTGTCCATCGACACACCAGTCAAAACGGAAACTCGTCGTCCGAGACATCATCTGAACGCGGGGACGCAGCGATCTTCGGCAGGTTGTCGTCGTTGCGCAGAGTCTTGACCGCGGCCAAGCCGAACACCTCCCTGGCACCGGCCAGGCGCAACTCCTCGGCCATGTAGTTGATCGTGAGGCCCGACTGATAGAGGTCATCCACCACGACAATTGTCTTGTCCGCCACCTTGGTCGTGTCAACGCTGACCGAGCCGACCAAGGCTTCCAGCTTTTGCTCCAAGGGCAGATTCTTGAGCTCTCGCGTGACCTTCGACTTCGTCACGGCGCCGCTGAGGTCGACCTTGCCGGTGTGCTTGGCCAAGCCATAGGCGAACCCACGCGGAAGCGAAAAGCCCTTGGCGGGATCGGACGATGGCACCGCCACGAATCCATCGACGTCCCGATAGAGCGGCATCGCGTTGACGAATGTCCACATGCGCCGAGCCAGCTCCGTACCACATCGTCTATGGTCCTCGGTAGGAGGTTCGTTGTAGGGCTTTGCGTCTCGCATAAGTTGACCAAGCTCGGTGGCCTCTAGGCCACCGCTGGCGCTCTTCCTAGCACGATAGCCAAGCGCCAGGCTCGCGCTCGTGAGATCCTTGATGACCACGGACGGGCGAAGGGTTTCGATGAATTGGCGTACCGCCTGGAGGTCGTCGTT
>PMLH01000516.1 GCA_003159055.1 Myxococcales bacterium | reverse complement strand
GGCCTGACCAAGGGCGTGCTCTTCCTGGCCGCAGCCAACATTCACCGCTGCTATGGCAGCAAACGAATCGAAGAGGTCAGCGGCGCCATCCGTCGCCTGCCCGTCACCGGCGCGCTCTTCTTGGCCGGATTTTTCGCCATCACCGGGTCGCCGCCGTTCGGTCCCTTCTTTAGCGAGTTCACCATACTGCGCGCGGCCGTCGCGGCCGGGCGCTTCTGGATCGCCGGGCTGTTCCTGCTCATGCTCTTCGTCGTGTTCGTGGGCATGAGCTCAACCGTATTCGCCGTGGTTCAAGGCGAACCCTCGGCCAAGGCCAAGGCCAGCGGATACAAGGACAACTTTTTCACCGTCGCCCCCATCATCATGTTCCTGGGTTTGGTGTTGTTGCTGGGCGTGTACGTGCCGCCACCGCTCAGCCACGCCCTTCACCAGGCCGCGGGCTTCATCGAGATGAATCCATGAGCACCCACGGGTTAGCGTTGCGAAATGGGATCTCGGTGCCGATGCACCAAGTTCCGCAATTTCCCTTCACCGAGCTGCGCCAGGCGGTCATTGCCGCGCCTTCGCGCAATGGCCGCGTGGTTGCCATGTTCGGCCGCCCCATGGGCGCGGCCATCGAGCTTTGCGTCGTGCTCGCCTCGGACAACGATGGCCTGCTGGAAGTCGCACGGGCCACCATCGAAGGAAGCAGCTTTCCGTCCATGACGCCGGAATGTCCGCAAGTGCACCTGTTCGAGCGTGAGCTGGGCGAGCAATGGGGGCTCGTCCCCGAAGGGCACCCGTGGTGGAAGCCGGTGCGCTTCCACAAAGCCTACCGATCTGGGCCGGACGCTTTTGGCCGCGCCGACGGCGAGCACCCCGTCGTGGGCGTGACCGACTTCTACCGCGTCGAGGGTGAGGAAATTCACGAGGTGGCCGTGGGTCCAGTGCACGCCGGTGTCATCGAGCCCGGCCACTTCCGCTTTCAGTGCCATGGCGAGCACGTCTTCCATCTGGAAATATCGCTTGGCTACCAACACCGTGGCATCGAGAAGACCCTGGCCGGCGGCCCAAGCAAACGCACCATCCATCACATGGAAACCCTGGCGGGCGACACCACGGTGGGACACGCCAGCGCCTACTGCCAAGCTCTGGAAGGCCTGTCCGGGTGCCGCACCTCCGCCCGCGCGCTGGCCCTGCGCGGAGTTGCCCTTGAGCTCGAACGCCTGGCCAATCACACCGGCGACTTGGGCGCCTTGGCCGGCGATATCGGCTACCTGCCCACCGCCTCGTTCTGTGGACGCCTGCGTGGCGACTTCCTCAACATCACGGCCCTTCTTTGCGGCAACCGCTTCGGCCGCGGCTTGATCCGGCCTGGGGGCATCGGCTTCGATGTCGACAAAGATCGCGTGGCGCAGGTGCTAGAACGCCTGGAGGCAGCCTACCGGGACGTACAAGGGGCCGCCAAACTGCTGTGGCACACTGGCTCGGTGCAAGCGCGTTTCGAGGACGTGGGCAAGGTCAGCGAAGAAACCGCGCGCGACTTGGGTCTGGTCGGTCCCGCCGCGCGAGCGTGCGGCCTGCGCCGGGACGTGCGTACGCACCACCCCTTCGGCATCTTCCAGTTCGTGCACATTCCGATTTCCACCTTCCATACCGGCGACGTTTTCGCGCGCGCCTTTTTGCGCTGGCTCGAGATCGAGCGCTCGGTGGTGTTCTTGCGTACCCAACTGAAGGAGCTACCGGCAGGACCTTCGCGGGTGGATTGCCCTCCGCCCAAGCCCGACTCGCTCTGCGTGTCGCTGGTGGAAGGCTGGCGCGGAGAAATCTGTCACGTGGCTATGACTGGCGCGCAAGGGCGATTCTCGGCCTACAAAGTCGTGGACCCCTCCTTCCACAACTGGGCCGGCCTGGCCATGGCCCTGCGCGATCAGCAGATCTCCGACTTTCCGATTTGCAACAAGAGCTTCAACCTTTCCTACTGTGGGCATGACCTTTGAGAGGGTGAACGCATGCTGAGAATTCTCGTCGAACGTTGGAAGCAAGGTCACCGGGCCGCTGTAATGGGAACCCTGGGAGGGTTCCCAGATGCTCCCGCGGTCTGGCTTCGGCGGGCAAAGCCCGCCTACGCCTACGCGATCATGGGAACCGCGCGACTAGGAGCATTGTTCCATGCTGAAAATTCTCGCTGAACGTTGGCGGCAAGGTCACCGCACCTCGCGCTTTCCCAAGGAAGCACCTGTGTTGTCCGACCGTTTTCGGGGCCTGCCCGTCATCGACGCCAGCAAATGCCCCGACGGCTGTCGCGCATGCGCCGATGCCTGCCCGACCGATGCCATCACGATCGAGGCCAGCGGCCCCAAAGTCGATCTGGGGCGCTGCCTGTTTTGCACCGATTGCGCCCAGGCCTGCCGAGCCGGCGCCATCCACTTTGGCTCGGACTATCGTCTCGCCGGCAATACCCGCCAGTCGTTGATGGTTGGCGCAGGTGGCACTGTCCCTGTCCATGCCTTGGAGAAGCGCCTGCTGCGCCTGTTCGGCCGATCGCTGAAGCTGCGCCAGGTGAGCGCCGGCGGCTGCAACGCCTGCGAAGCTGACATCAACGTGCTCGGCACCCTGGTCTTCGACCTGGGCCGCTTCGGCATCCAAGTCGTGGCCTCGCCGAGGCACGCTGACGGATTGATTGTCACCGGCCCAGTCAGCGAGAACATGAAGCTGGCCCTGCAAAAGAGCTACGACGCCCTTACCCCGCCCAAGATCGTCATCGCTGTCGGCGCCTGCGCTATCTCGGGCGGACCGTTCGTGGACCATCCCGAAGTCCACAACGGCGTTGATAACGTCGTGCCCGTGGATCTCTACATCCCCGGCTGCCCGCCTCATCCGTATACGATTCTCGACGGGCTGTTACGGCTGGTCGGGCAGTTGGAGGAAAGGCACGGCGCGGACAGGCTGGCGGAGATTGCGCCGAATCCATGACGTCGGTTGACGACAGAGTTGCCTGCGTTGTATTCGGGTTTCCGATGTTTTCGATAGGTCTCGCATAGTGATAGGTGGTGGCAAATGGACGACCGGCTGATGACCATCAAACAGCTCGCAGGGTACCTGAACCTCAACGAGCGAACCGTGCTGCGCCTGGTGACCGACGGTGTCTTGCCGGGCGTGAAGGTCGGCAATCAGTGGCGATTTCGGAAGGCGATGATCGACACCTGGCTCGACGACCAGATGCTGGGCGTGACCCCGCGCATGGTCGACGAACCCAAGCCCGTGGTGTCACCGCGGGCGATGCTCAAGCTCGACAGCTGCTTCGAGATTTCCCACATCATTCCCGAGCTGAAGGAGTCGAGCAAGAACGGCGTTATCGAAGAGCTCGCCGGCGTGGCGGCCGAGCTGGGGTTGGTGCGCGACAAGACCTGGTTCATCGGCGCGCTCATCGAGCGGGAAAATGTGATGCCCAGCGCGACCGGGCGGGGCGTGGCCTTTCTGCACACCGTGAAGCGAAATCCGCAGCAGGTGACCAAACCCTTCATGGTGCTGGGCCGGTCAACGCAGGGCGTTGATTTCGACAGCCTTGACGGGCAGCCGACGCACCTATTCTTCGTGCTCGGCCTGAAGATCAACGAGCTGCACCTGCCGTGGCTGGCCAAACTGTCCAGCATGTTCGCCACGCGACAGGCGGTCGACCTGGTGCTGGGCGCGCGCGACGCCAAAGCCATCTACGACGTCATCGCCGCCAGCGAAAGGCGTCTGACCAAGGCGGGTGCCGACTTCTAAGGCGCCGGTGGCGCGCAGAACTTGGCCACCATGGTCGGGCTCGGGTTGGCAGCCAAAACGATGCTGCCATAGGTGTTGCTGGTGGAAGGCTTGGTCTCGACACCCGCTTCACGGCAGACGTAGCCGCTGCGGCAGTCACCATCGCTGCTGCAGGATTTCTCGCAGAAGCGGCGCTCGGAAATGCGGGGCACGCAATGGCCATCGGGCAGGCAGATCTGGTCGCTCGCACAAACGCACTGTGTGTCCGGGTCTTGCGTGCTTTGGTCACCCGAGCAAGCGGCGCTCTGGTTCTGGCTGCTCTGGTTTCTTGGCACCCAGTCGCAGAAGGTGTTGCCCTCCGCCTCGTACGGAAAAATGCGGATGCAGATCGACCCCGACGGGCAGAACTTCTCGTCGCAGCCATTGATGGTGCAATAGCCGCCAGGCTGCGACAGGTCGCAATCACGCGTGCCGTCCTGGGCGCAGTCCACGTTCGTCTTGCAGTCGTCGCCAATGTCCTTGCCGCAGGCGGCGGCTGCCATCGCGAAGAAAGCAAGCAATACGCGAGTTCGGATCACGGGCCGAGTATTTGCCACAACCGCGCGAAGAATCAACGAAGGACTGCTCCAATCACCATGGTGAGCAGGAACCCCAGCACAACGCCGGTCGACGCCGTGCCTTCATGGCCGTGGCTGTGAGATTCGGGAATGACTTCGTTCGACGTCACGTAAATCAGGATCCCGCCAGCCAGTGCGAGCACCAGCGGCAGGGCGCTTACCGCCGTCGCCGACAACAGCTGGCCGAACAGCGCGCCGATCGGGATGGCCAGCCCGCTCGCGGTGATCACCAGCAGCGCACGCCAGGGCTTCACGCCCGCGATCCGCAGCGGCGCACCCATGACGACGCCCTCACAGGCGTTCTGAATGCCCACCGACATGACCAGAAGCCATCCCAAGCGCGACCCGTGGCCCGAGGCGAAACCGGCACCGATGGCCAAACCCTCGGGAACGCGATGGATGCTGAGCGCGCCCACGATGGCGTAGCTTCGCCGGAGATCCTCGGCGCGGTGATCGTGGTCGTGGTCGAGGCCGATGTGAAGGTGGTGCCCGCCGGCGTGGCGGTGCGGAATGGTGCGGTCCATCAGCGCCGCGACGATCACGCCAAGGAGAAATCCGAGCACCACCTTGCCAAGGTGGGCAAGGTCGAGGCCGCCTGGCCCTTGCACTCCCTCGATCGCTTCGGCCAAGAGGCCCAGGGTCGCTGCAGCCAGCATGAGACCCGCGCCCAACCCGAGAATCCCGTCGTAGGCGCGACGAGGAAGCCGTTGCAGAAAAAAGAACGGAAAAGCCCCCAGGCCGGTGGCCAGACCGGTCATGCCGGCGGCGATGAGGGTTTGCAGCATGGGACGCACGTCTTACCACCGCCAGCCCGTATTGTTCACCAAAACCGGGTAGCCGACGGGTACGCCAAGGCAGACTGGCTGGGATCCACGGAAGCCGGGCGAGAAGGGCGCGCGGCAACGAGTGCTTTCACGTCGCCAGGTTGGAAGTATGCTCCGGCGCAAATGATTGCCTATCTTGGCCTGGGATCGAACCTTGGCGATCGCCAAGCCGAGATCGAGCGTGCCATCGTCGCCGTCGGCAAGCACGGCCGGGTCGAGGCAGTGAGCGGCCTTTACGAAACCCTCCCCGAAGGCGGCGCGGACCAGCCGAAGTACCTCAACGCCGCGGTCAGGCTGCAGACGCCGCTCTCTGCGCACGCGCTGCTTGCCGCCTGCCTCGGCATTGAGCGCGCGCAGGGGCGGGTTCGGCCTGCCGGCGGTAGGAAAGCCTCGCGCACCATCGACATCGACGTGCTCCTCTACGATGGGGAAGTGATCAACGAGCCAAGTCTGCGCGTGCCCCATCCGCGCTTGCTGGCGCGGCCCTTCGTGCGCATTCCGTTGGCCGAGGTCGCGGTGGCGAGGCTATGCCATCCTGTCAGCGGCGCGCCGCTCGATCGCTGCGATCCCCATCCGACGGTGGTCCTAGTTTCGACCCTCGTTCGGCGATAGGCTTCGCGAGGCGGGTCCGGACCAAACGGCTACTTCGCAGCTACCCTTTCGCTTCCTCGTCGCCAGCGGGCGGCTCGTCGTAGGTGACCTCGACTTTCCATTCGCCGGCCAGCCATTCCAGCAGCGCGGATTCGCGGCCTTCCACGGTGTCGGTCATCGCAGCCTCCATCACCGAGCCGTAGATCAGCTCACGTGCTTCTTGGCGATCGATGGTGGACAGGAAGGTTCGGAAGGCTTTCTCGTCGGAGAAGCGTTTGTCGACCTCGTCCACCGCCTTGCGATACTTCTCCTCGCCGATTGCCTCGACGATGGCGTCGATCTCATGCTCTTCGTCCTCGGTCACGTGGCCGCTGGCGAGGACCACGAATTCGAGCAACCCCGCAAGGGCGATCTGTTCGTTCTGGTTGAGGTCGGCAAGTTCCATGACTTTCTCCTTCGGTGAGCTTACACCAACGCCAGCGCGATGGCTCGGTCGAGCACGACGGAATTCGCGTGAAATCGGAACTTCCGCCGAGGATAATCGGGGCTTCGGTCATGAAAGCGGTCAGCAACATCTTGGTGACGATGGGCGATCCGGCGGGCATTTCTGGCGAGGTCGTGGTGAAAGCTTTCGCCGCGCTCGCGCGACCCAAGACACAAGTCGCAAAGCAGGTGCGCAAGCTCTGCGACGCGCGTCCGACCAATCTCTACGTCGCTGGCGATGCTAACGTGCTTGCACGCGCCAGCCGGATCACGCGCACGCCGATGCCGATCGGCCTGGTCGACGCGTTTTCAACCGACGTCGAATCGCACCGGCGCATTCGCCTGTTTGGCTTGAGCCAAATTCCGATGCAGGGTTTTCGCTTCGGCGTCCCGAGCTATGGGCGCGAGCAGCTCGGCTATCTTGACTTCGCCATCGACAAAGCCCGTCGCAAGGAAATCGAGGCGATTGTCACCGGTCCCATCACCAAAGAGGCGGTCGCGGAAATTGCCCCGGGTTTCGTTGGACACACCGGCTATCTGGCGGAACAGCTCGGCGTCGCCGACGAGCGCATGGCGTTCTTCACGCCCGACTACTTGCTGGTCCTGCAGACCACCCACGTCCCGCTCGCCGAGGTTTCGAAGAACCTTTCGCAGTCGAGCATCGCCATCACCATCGCCATGCTCGCGGCTGCCGGCCGTAAATACTACGGCAAAAAGCTTCCGGTTGCGGTGCTGGGGCTGAACCCGCACGCTGGCGAGCACGGCCTTCTGGGTACGGAAGAAGAACGCATCATCGAGCCAGCGATGGCAGACGCGCGCAAGGCGGGCTGGGCGTGCGACGGACCCTTCCCGGCGGACTCGTTTTTCATCGCGCGGGCAAAGAGCTACAAGCTGATCGTGGCGATGTACCACGACCAGGGTTTGGTCGCGGTCAAACCGGCTTTCCCGCGGGTTTCCGTCAACGTGACCTTGGGCTTGCCGGTCGTGCGCACCTCGGTCGACCACGGCAGTGGCTACGACATCGCCGGAAGAAACAAGGCCGACGAAACCAGCATGCTGTACGCGATCAAGGCCGCGTTGGAACTGATCAAGTCCTGAACAGACCGGGCGCGCGTTCGGACAGCTCGCGGGCGCTGTACGGGCTGCGGATGCGCCAGCAGTACTCGCGCAGCATGCGGCGGTGCAGGCGCGCCATCTGGGTGAAGCGCACTCCGAAGCCGTAGAAACAGTCGTCCAGGTCGTCGCGGCAGGTTTCCCCCGCCACCCACAGGGTTTCGCCAATTAGCGGTAGTTTGAATTCCAAACCGACCGGTGTCCGCGGCGGGAGCGGATCCTGAGCGAGGGCATTGAGATAGAGCCCGCTTTGGCTGATGTCGACCGCCACCGCGCGCTGGGGCTGGTCCATGAGGAAGGCGTTGACGAACATTTCGGTCGGAACGCGTGGGTCGAAGCGGCGGTTTTCTTCGAATAGCGTGATCTGGTTCATGATGGCCTCAATGTGGTTCTATGTAGGACAATAAACCACAGAGGTATACACGTCAAGAAAGGCGCATTCCAAGACCGGCAGCCGGGGCCGGAACCGGCCACCGGTTTTCCGGGGCACCTAGCGCTTGAGCGCAGAGATCGCCGGGAACGAGGCCACGGGTTGCACCACCCGAACTGGCGGCAGCTCGCCCTTGGTTCGGCACTTCGCAAGCAGCTCGATGGCGGTTCCCGCACCGGGCGGCATGATGACGGTCGACTTGATGCGCCCCTCGCGCACCAAACGCTGGCCGAAGGTCTGGGAGCCATCACAGCCGGTGACGAAAGCCGTCCCCAGCGACAGATCGCGCTTGGAAGAGAAGTCGCGCAGGGCCTGGCGTACGCCCAGCGCCATCTCGTCGTTGTGGGCGACGAACATCCTTGGCAACTGCGCGTCGGCCGGAAGCTCGTCTGCCCACCGTTCGACCACCATGCGCGCGCGCTCGCTGGTCCAGTCGGCGTTCAGCTCGAGCACGCTGAACTTGTCGCCAAGGACTTCCTTCAGTCCCGCCAATCGTTGCTGCGCCATGATCGTGGCCATGGGGCCGGTCACGCAAAGGATACCGCCGCTCTCCCCGACCAGGCCGCGCACCTGCCGCCCGTGGATGCGGCCAATCTCCGTCTGGTCCGGCGTCACCACAAACATGGCGCGGCTCGGGTACTGCGCTCGGATCTCGTCGATGGCGCTGAACTCGTTGAGCAACGCGAAATCCAGCCCCGCCGCTGCTGCTTCGCGCGCGAGATCAGGGATGACGTCGTCGCGCACGACGCTGACGAGGATCGCAGAGAGTTGGCTGGTCTTTGCGTTGTTGATGGCCGCGCGGATCTGCTCTGCCTGGCGAACCGGATCGTTCTGGGCCGACTCGATGACGAGCTCGAAGCCTTGCCGCTTCGCCTCGCGCAATCCGACTTCCTTGAGACGCAACTGATAGTCGTTGTCGCTACTGCGCAAAAACAGCCCAAAGGTGCCTAGCATGACAACCATCTTGCACGATAACAGGCATTTCGCCGAGTGCCTAGTTGGCAGCGGAAGAGAAACGGGTTTTCGTGTGAGCAGAGAAACGTGAGCAGAAAAACGGGTTTTCGCGTGACTGGTGGGACAACCCAAGCAAAGTGTCCATCTCGTCCCGCCTGGTGGATAATACCCGCATGCAGGCGATGATTCTCGCTGCCGGGCGCTCCACGCGTCTTGGCCAAATCGGTATCGCACTTCCGAAGCCGCTCTTGCCCGTGTGCGGCTATCCCGCCATCACCTACGGGATCGAGCTTTGTCGCCGCGCCGGGCTCACCGACATCATCGTCAACCTCCACCACCACGGCGACAAAGTCGGGCAAACCTTGGGCGACGGTTCGCGCTTTGGCGTGCGCCTGCGCTACTCGGTCGAGGAAGAGCTATACGGCACCGGCGGCGCGCTGTGGAAGGCGCGTTACATGTTTTCACCTGGGCCGGTGTTGGTGATCAACGGCAAGGTCGCCGCCGATATCGACTTGAACGCCGTGATCGCCGCGCATCGCGATGCTCCGCCCGGCACGGTAGCGACGATGGTGGTGCGCGACGATCCGAATCCTGAGCTGTGGGCGCCCATCGGCGTGGCGCAGGACGGCACGGTGCTGAGCATCCGGGGCAAGCGCGCCGACGGGAAGGCCGCCGGGCCGGTGCTGCCACGCATGTTCGCCGGCATTCACGTCGTCGAGATAGCGCTTCTTGATCGGCTGCCGGAGGGGCTGTCCGACGTCATCGGCGACGCGTACATTCCCGCGCTTCTCGCTGGCAACCGCATCGGCTCGTTCGCCATGAGCGGCTATTTCGCCGAGCATTCCACCCCCGAGCGCTACCTGGCTGGCAATCTCGATTTGCTGCAAAATCCATCCCTCTTGCCCCAGGCGCCTGGGCCTCTCGTCGGTGTGGACCCCGCAGCCCAGGTCGAAGCCGGTGCCCAGTTGAGGCCCCCGGTCCGCATCGCCGCCGGTGCGGTGGTCGAGGCGGGCGCAGTGGTCGGCCCGTTCGCGGTCGTGTGTGGTGGCGCGCGCGTGGCCGCCGGGGCCGAGATCGCGCGCGCTGTGGTTTGGGCAGGAGCAACCGCCACCGGCAAGCAATCAGGCGTCGTTGTTACCCCCGGCGCAGTGTTCAATGCCGACACGACACCGGCTCCGATCCGCTGTGGTGGACCGGCGTAGCCGCGCGGGCTTCTTGCCCGCACAACCCGGGCTCCGAGCGTTGATTCCGGTACCGCGTGCGGTCCTGAACAGGGACGTGGAGACTTTCACCACGGGCTGCTAGCATGCCTAGCATGGCGATCCGAGATCTCGTGGGTTCTGCCGTGGTGGCAGCCGTGGTTGCTGCTGGCACGACATACGCTCTTCATCACGCGGCCCTGCAGAAGGAGGCGATTGAAGTGCCGTCGGTGCTGGGGCTTCCCGTGCAAAGCGCCCGCGCCCTGGTCGAAAACCGCGGCCTCATGTTCGTCGTTAGCGAGGAGCGCGAGGACGCGCGAACCCCGGCTGGCAACATCCTTGCGCAACGGCCGATGGAAGGCTCGCGCATCGAGCGCGGTCAGGCGCTCGATGTCGTCCTGGCCAAGGCGCCGGCGCCGATCAAAATGCCGGCCTTGGTTGGGTTGGCGCTTGCCGACGCCAAGCTGCGCCTGGAGACCGCGAAGCTTGCCCTCGGCAAGGTGAGCGAAGACACCAGCGCCGACGTGAAAGCTGGCGGCGTCATCTCGCAGGGCATCGCTGAGGGCGGCGAAACTCGGATTGGCGCCGCCGTCGACCTGGTGGTGTCCAAGGGCGCAGCGACGGTGGCGGTGCCGAGCGTGGTCGGGCGATCGCTGGCCCGGGCCAAAGAAGAACTGCAGAAGGCCGGCTTCACGGTCGGCAATCTGCGTTCCCGATCCGACGACGACCACAGCGACGGGTTGATTCTGGAGCAAACCCCGCCCGCCAATCAGCAGGCGCCCAAGGGTTCGGCCGTGGATCTGGTGGTCAACCGGAACTAGCAGAGCCGGCTGCCGAAGCCGGAACCGGCCACGGATCCGGCCGTGTCAAGCGGACGCGGCCGCCAGATTGGCGACTATGCCGGGATTTCTGCCCGCAACGATTCGATCGCGGCCCGCGCCCTTGGCGGCATACAGCGCGGCATCGGCGCTTGCCAGCAGCATTTCTCCGGTCGCCAAGAATCCCGGCTGCATGGTTGCATGTCCGCCCGAGATGGTGGCGCGCAAGGTGGCGCCGTTGCCGATGTCGTGTGCAGCCTCGGCCACGCGTTGTCGCAGCCGTTCCGCCACCACGGCTGCTCCCGCGGCGTCGGTCTCGGGAAGCACGAGAACAAATTCCTCTCCGCCGTAGCGTGCCAGGATGTCGCTCGGTCGAAGGCGACCGCCGAGCGACCCGGCGATGCCCGCCAGCACTTTGTCGCCCACCTGATGGCCGTAGGTGTCGTTGACGCTTTTGAAGTGATCGATGTCGAACAAAACGAGGCTGAGCGGCTTTTCCTCACGCTTTGCCTGAGCGACCCTTTGCGCGAACGCCTGGTCGAAGAACACGCGGTTGTAGAGCCCGGTGAGACCGTCGCGCTGGGCCTCTTGCTCGAGCGATCGGGCCCTGGCCTCCAGTGTGCCGATGGCCTCCTTGGCGTCGCTCACCTGTCGATTGGCTGCGATGGCCAGGATCAGCAGGGTCTCCTTGGCTTGCTCCAGGATCGCCGACAACTCCTCCGGCGAGCCCAAGTCGACATCGAAATAGTCGGCGACTTCTTCGCTGCGTTTGGCGACCCGTTGCAAAGCCGCATCCAGCTTCTGGTCGTCGATCTGCAGGAGCTGACACGACGAGTGCCGCAAGGTCTCCATCGCCAGGGCTGCGTTCTGCTCGATCCACACATCGGCCACCTCGCCCGAGACCGCCACCAGGCGAACCAGGTTCGCCACATCGACGTGCAGGTCGGCGGGCACCTTCTCCGGCGAGTGGCTCAGCGCGATGGCCGTGGACAGGGTGGTTGGAAGCTTCCAGCGCTCGGCCAGCCATGCCCCCAGGCTCGCATGGTCTTCGCCGAAGAGCGCACGTTCCCCTTCGGCCAGGATGCTGTGGCGGGTGCCGCTTCGGGCCAGCGTGCTGTATTCCATGCCTGCTAGTTGCCGCAAGGCCAGGATGCCGATGTCTTGAAGGAGCGCGCCCATGAAGGCCTCCTCGCTCAGGCGATAGCCGGTCACCGCGGCCAGTTCGCGGGCAGCGACGGCGGAAAGTAGCGACCGCTTCCAGAACCAGGTCAGCGCCTTCCTGTCCTTGTCCTGCAACCCCTTGACCAAGGAAAACGACAGGGCCAGCGGGCGTACGGCGGATAGGCCGAGGAGGCAGATGGCGTGGGAAACTGTTCGCACCTCGCACTTGAGCCCATACATGGGCGAGTTGGTCAGGCGCAAGATCTTGGCCGACAACGCAGGGTCGCTGCTGATGAGCTTGGCGACCTCGGCGATATCCGGCTCGTCGCGCTGACACAGGTCGAGGATCTGAATCGCCACCGCCGGCATGCTCGGCAGATCGGCGCATCTCGCCAGTTTCTCACGAACCGGGATCGACATGAGTACTCTTCTTAATCTTCGGCGGATCCTGGGTCTTCTGTAGGTGGCGGAAGGTTGCTGTGCGGTGGGCGCAACCGAGCTATGCTCGTCGCTGATGACCAGTCCGCAGAAAACCGCCGAGCATGCACACTTCTTGCGGCAGCTTCGCCTATTTCTCGAGGAGATCTGCTGCGAGATCTGCCGCTTCCAGGTCGTCGGGCACCACGACGTCGGCACGGAACAGGTCGAGATTTCGCGCGAGGTCGACCTAGGCGTGCCGGGCGCCTTCGCGGACGTGGTGGTCCGCTCGCCCAACCGGCCGCCCTTCTTCGTGGAGGTGAAGTACGGCTACGCGAGCGACCGCATGGTCGATCACTTTGTGCGCAAGTACAGCCGCCCCTCTCCCACCATACCTGATGCCGACCGCGTGATCGTGGTCGTTGACCGCGACGGACGTTCGGATTGCCAGGAGCTGGAAGATCGCCTGCACAAAGAGACGCACAAGGAGCTGAAGCTCGAATTCTGGGACGAGGCGCGCTTGCAGGCGTTGGTGTTCGAGTGCTTCGGTGTGAAGCTCGGGGCGCTCAATCACGAAGGCCTGTTCGAATTGCGCAATGCCATTGATGATATCAAGTGGCGCTGGGCCTTCGGCGAGCGACATGTGGAAAGTCCACTCAAGGCATCATTGCTTTGGCACTTCGGCTACTCGCGCCTGCTGCAGCTGCGCAAGCTCTACCATTTCGCGCCTGAGCAGATCCTGCCGCCGCGCCGGTTTCGCAACGCGGTCGTGCTGCTGGCGGATCTCTCGTCGTTCTCCAGCTTCGTGCGCGACACCCGCGACGACGAGGTCATGCGCAACGCCCTGACCACCTTCTATTCCAACTCGCGCTACGCCGTGATCAACAGCGGCGGCATGATGTGCCAGTTCGTGGGCGACGAGGTATTGGCCCTCTTCGGCGTGCCCGACGTGCATGACGGCTACGCCCAGCGCGCCCTCGACTGTGCACGGTGGCTGCTGCAGATCGGCAGCTCGGTGTCGAACCGCTGGCAGCGCGAAATCGATCGGGTGCAGCCATCCGGCGGCGTGCACATTGGCATGTCGATCGGCGATATTCAGTCGGTCATGTACCGGCCCTTCTGCCGCAGCCACATTGGCATCGTCGGCGACGCGGTCAACCTGGCGGCGCGGCTCCTGGCCCAGGCGGCCACCAACGAGATCGTCGTGGCCAACGCCTATTTCCAGACCCTGCCCGACCGCGAGCAAAGCGGCTTTTCGGAAATGGAGCCGCTCGAAGCCAAGAACGTTGGCCTCATCAAAGCCTGGAAGCTTCTGCAGCGGTCGAGCTATTCGACGCGCGGGGCGTAGCCACTAGGGCTGCAGCGTGGTCGTGCACCACAGGCGGTCGTCGCAGAAGGGGTAGATGGCTGAGCTCGAAGCACAGGTCGTCGTCGAGGGCGCCGTTCCGAGGTAGTAGATGGCCTGGGCGTCTCGGGTTTGGCTGTCGCTGGTCTTGGTGACACCATCTGCGGCGTTGAGCTGCATCTCGAATTTGATCTGCGCACCCGCGGCCGGCGCCGTGCCCGGCCACGGCAGGTTCAGCTCCACCCAATAGCCAGTGCTGTCGCTGCCGCTGACGAACTCGGCGCTTGGCAGGGGCGTCGGTGTGCCCGACGACGAGCTGTCTTTCACCGACGATGCATTCGGCGGGCTGACGATCACGTGAACAGTGTTGGCGTCCTTGCTGGTCAAGCCGGTCACCTCCGTCGACGAACTGAACATCAGCTCGACGCTGTCGCCATTCCATAGCGTGTCCGCGGATTTGGCCGGGGTAAATGTGTTGTCGTAGACGCGGACGAAGGCGTGGATGCCCGCCGCGTCCCAGGCCACGCGTGCCACCGCCCGCTCGGGGTAGCTACCGCCGGTGGTGTTGTATTCGTTGATCTTGGCGGCGTTGCCGAAATTGAGCTCGAAGGAAGGAATGTTGCAGAACTCGTCGTCCTTGCCGTCGAGAACCTGGGTCGAAGTGAAATGCGCCAACGCCGAACAGGGTGCGCCGCCGCTGGCACATTGGCTCGTCGGCGCATCGGTTGGCAAAGAGGCGTCCAGGCCTTGGCAGCCCGTGGTATCGGCCAAGCATCGGTTGGTCGCGGTCGAGCAGCAGCCCTCGCTGCAAGTCCGCCCGCTACAACAGATGTCGCCGAGGCTGCCACAGCGGGTGCACAGGCCGTCGGCGCCCGAGGACGAGCAAGCCAAGGCCAAGCCCGCCTTGCACTGTAGGGCCGCGGTGCTCGAAGGACAGCATGCCTCGCCCGAGCCCCCGCACGATGCGCAGGTGCCGCTCTTGCAGAGTAGTCCGTCGTAGCAGCCACCCGAGCAACAGGGCTGCGTGGCGTTGCCACAACCCGAGCAACGGCCCGCCTGGCAGGTGCCGGCGCTTGTGCCGCAGGTACCGTTTTCACCGACGCAGAGGCTGTTATAGCAACAGCCTGTGCCCGTGCACACGTTGCCTGGACAGCAGGCAGAGCCCGCAGTTCCGCAGGGGACGCACAAGTTGCCGCTGCAAATCGTGTTGGCGTCGTTGCACACGCCAGCGGTGCCGGAGGTCGGCGCACAGCAGGCATACCCAGCCGATCCGCATCGTTCGCAGTTGCCGTTGTTGCACCTCGTGGAGGGGGCCGTGCATGTGCCGGTGCTCGGGGCGTCACCACAGCAGGGCAGCCCAGGGCCGCCACAGGTTCCGCAAGCACCGGCGCTGCACACCCCGCTACCAAGCCCCACGCATGCGGCGCCTTCGCCCATGCAGATGCCCGACACGCAGCAAGCGCCATTCTTGCAGGCGTTTCCGGCACAACAGCCGAATCCGGGATCGCCGCAGGTAGAAACCGTGCCACCAGCACCCGACATGCCACCCTGTCCAGGCCCCGAGCCGGTCGTGCCACCGCCGCTCGGCAATGTTCCGCCGTCCGTCCCGGGCTCGAGACTCGTGCCGCCTTCCTGTTCTGAGCTTGATCCGCCGCAGCCGACGGCAATCACCCAGAAACAGGCCAACAAAGATGATCTTACGAGCTGCGAGAACGAGTTCGAGGTCACGTCATGCTCCTTCTTCGCTCAAGTTCGCGGGAAGGCCATGCTAGTCGAGAGACCAACCGAACGTCCAAGGTTGATCTGGTTCCTCGGTATCTTTCTAGAGCGACGCACTGTGGCAGTTGTCCACGCGGTGCGCGGGCGGGCTGCAGCTACTTCACGACTACGCCGCAGGCGATCCGATCGCCCGCGCCGCCGGCCGGATCGGACTTCATGTCGTCGGCTTTGGCGTGAATCACGAGGGCAGTGCCATCATTGCTGAAGAGCGAATGCGAGTCCGTGCCGAGATTCGCGCCCTTGTTGATGATGGTCGCCTTGGCCTTGCCTTTCTCGTCGACGGTGANNTTGAGCATGTCGCCCGCGTGGGCGCCCTCCGGGTTTTCGAGGCCGTGCTTTTTCCCGTCGGGATTGAAGTGCGGCCCAGCGGACTTGAAGTCCGGGCCTTCGCACTTTGCGTTCTGGTGAAAGTGAATGGCGTGCTCGCCGGGCGGCAGCCCGCGCAGATTCAGCTTGAGGGACACGCCTTCCCCAGCCGGCCTTATCTCGACGGTGCCAAGGTCTGAACCCTTGGCATCCTTGATCATCACGGTGACATTCTTGCCCTTCGCATAGCCCTGGGCCGAGAAGAGCAGAACCGAACCTACGAGTACGATGAGTTTCTGCATGATGCGGAAGCCTAGCGCTGATTTGCGAAGCGTCCAGGCGAGCGGTTGCTGCTGACCGCTATTGCAAAATCAGAGCGTTGAAGGCTGAAAGCAGCCGTCTGCATCCGTCGAGCGCCGCGATCTCGGTCGGCCTCTTGCCCGGCTGCCTGCCCGCGAGCGCGACCAAATCCTCCGCTGCGCGAACGAAGTCCCCCTGTCCGGAGGTGGTCGCTTCTGGACCTGCCTTCTGCGCATAGTCGAGGAAGGCACGTTGGTCGCTCTGCAACTTCGCCCTGGCCTGCTCTGCCCCCTGTCCCGCCTTGAGAGCGCGCAGCCAGGACTGGGCGGCAAGCGCGACCCTTTGCATGTGCCAGCCCGCCTTCTGCCCTTCGAGCCTTTCCTGATCTGCCAGCTCTTCCATCTGCCAGGTCGTGCGTGCGGCCAGGAATTCCGCATGGAAGGTTGCAGCCAGTCTTGCCAGTTGTTCCAGTCGCTGCCCACCGTGAACCGCGCCGAGGTATGCCTCAGCGGCCGCGTGCAACTCGGGCATGGCAGGTGGCGCGGCCGCGGCTTCGCTCGTCAGCCGCTGGCAAAGTCCGTATTCCTCGGCGCGCATTCGCCCCCGGCCAGCGCCCTTTTTGCCTTCGGCGTTTGCGTCGCTGGTGAGCGCAAGGCACTCGCCGTAGCGGTCGAGCTTCACGAAGGCGTTTTCGATTTCGTCGCCGTCGCGAGCCTCTTCCGGGCAGTCGGCCGAGAGTTCGGCTGGCAGGGGTGGAGGATCGGACGGGGATGGAAGTGGCAAACTGTGGCTGAGGTGGACGTGGAGTTTCAGCCCCGGGCTTGCCACGAAGGAAAACCGACGCGTCAGGCGCCCCGGGGCTGCGATGTTGAGCACGTGCTGGGTTCCTGCATCGAGCGTGAATTCGCGCTGCGTGGTGGGTTGATGGTCGACCTGGACGCTGGCCTGGTCAGGAACCACCGACAGCGCCACCTTGTGACTTGCGCCTCGTCGGATAGAGAGGCTGCCCTGTCCATCTGAGCGAAGCACGCTGTAACCGACACGCGCGGCGATGGCTGCCGCCAGCGCCGCGACAAGCAGCACAAGTCGCGAACGCGCGCGCGCCGAGAGAAGGCGCCTCGGCGCCAGGGTGCCCTTTGCGGGCAAAGCCTCGCGCGGTCGCTTCGGCATGGCCACTTCGATGGATGCTGGGTCCGCCGCCCCACGAATCGGCGCTCGCACGGCCAGCGGGCGATCGAGGTCGTCGGCGAGAATGGGCGACAGATTCGCTTCCGGGGGTGGAGCAAAGGGATCTGCCCCGGGCGCAACGCGGCCGAGCTGCCTGTGCGCGGTTCGTTCTTGCAACGGACCTTCGAGCAGCGCGATCGAGCTCTTGCCAATGTCGGGCTCCACTGCGCCCGGCGCGTGCAGTGGAGCCCCGAGCGATGCCGGCATCAGCATCGGGGCCGGCGTGACCTCGGCCGAGCCGCCGCTGATGGCTTGCCGCATGGCTGCGGCGCTCGCAAAGCGCTTGTCCATGTCGCGGTCGAGCGCGCAAACGATGGCGGCTTCGAGCTCGGGCGGAATTTCCGGCGCAAGGCTGCGTGGGGGCGGATAGCTGCCTTCCAGCAAACTGGCGAAGATCTGCACGTAACTTTCGCCTAGGTAGGGCGTGCGACCGCACAGCATTTCATACAGGACCACGCCGGCCGAATAGATGTCGGTGCGGTGGTCGATCGACGCAATCTGCCCGATCGCTTGTTCGGGCGACATGTACAGTGGCGTGCCCAAGACCGACCCGACCATGGTCCCGGCCACTTTGGCGGTGGCGTTCGGAGTCGCGCCCGGGGAAGGCTTGATAACTTTGGAAATGCCGAAGTCGACGATTTTCACGAAGTGGGGACGCTCTTCACTGTCGAGGACGAAGATGTTGTCCGGTTTCAGGTCGCGGTGGACGATGCCGTGCTTGTGCGC
>PMLH01000447.1 GCA_003159055.1 Myxococcales bacterium | reverse complement strand
ATGCTGGTGATGGTCTCGGTGACCTTGCCGATGTCCTGCGCCGCTCGACCCAGGTCGCGCATCACGGCCGAGATGGCCTCGGCCTGGTTGGTGGCGTCGCTGCTGATGGCGCGTGCCTTTTCCGCATTGGAGGCGATCTCGCCCACCGTGGCGCTCATTTCCTCGGTCGCGCTTGCCACCGACGACAGATTTGCGGTGGTCTGCTCCATGGCCGCCGCGACCGACGTGGTGTTGGCGCTCGATTCCTCCGCCGCCGCAGCCACCGTGGTCGCGAGATTCGCAACGTCCTTGTTGCCCTTGGAAAGGCTTCCCGCAATCGAGCTCATTTCGTCCGTCGCATTCGCAAGAGTCTGCGCGCCAGTCCCAACCTCGCCAATCGTCGAGCGTAGATTCTTGATCAGCTCTTGCAATGCCCTGGCAAGATCCCCGGCTTCATCCTGGCGACGCAAAAGCTCTGCGTCGATTTCGAAGGTAAGATTGCCCTTACCGACTTCGCTCACAGCCTTTGAGGTGGCGAGCATGGGCCCCGAGATGCTCCGCGTGATCGCGACGGCGAAGTAGATCGACAGCGCCAAGGCCAAGGTCGCAAGGCCGACCAGAAGTTTTCGAACCGTGCTCAAGAAGCCCTGGAATTTTTCGACTGCCTGCTTGACCTCGGCCTTGCTCAACTCGGTCAACTGGTGACCGATGCGGTCCACGTCGGCGAATCTGGGCAGACTCGACGTCACCAGGATGTTCACTGCCTCCGCATCTTGTCCGGCCAGCAGAAGCTTCTCAGCCTTGATATTGACCTCCCGACAATTTATCATGGCTTCGCCCATTTCGTTGATTTTGGCGAGGATCTCGGGCGAGGCGCCCGACGCCTTCAGCTCCTCAAACCGCTGCAAGGACTTCTGACGGTACGTCTTTAGGACCTCGTCGTGCTCCTCTCGCAGAGTCTTGTCGTGGATCATTGCCATGTTCGCCAATTCGCGACCGATGACAGTGGCATCTTTGTCGTACCTGGCAACGACGAAGGCCCGGGTCTGCGCATCGAGCGCCACCTGGCTCAATTCCGCCGAGGTACTGGCCTGCCAGGAAGCAACGACCCCCAAGATCAATACAAAAATGGTCACGGCGCCAAAGCCAAAGGCCAGCCGCTTCCCGAACTTCATATTTGCCATTACGTTCATGATTGTTCCTCTTCCCTTGTTGGCCGTTGCTAGGCGAAGCCTTCTTTGTTTTCTGCGGCTGCCAAGGATGGCAGCGGAATCCCTCGACTGCCGAGCAGCGCACGCAAAGCATCGAGCAGGTGATCGCGGTCGAGCTTGATCTGGTACTCGTCAACCCCCGCGGCCTTGCCCTTCGCGATGTCCTCCTCACCTGCCAGGCTGGACAGCGCGAGAATCGGCAACTGGGCGAAGCGCGCCTCTTTGCGAACCCGAGTGGCCAATTCCAAGCCGGTCAAACGCGGCATCTCGATGTCAGTGACGATCGCTTTGATGATTTCGGGATTCTCTTGCAGAAGGGTCCAGGCAGCTTCCCCGTCGGCGCCTTCCAAGACCGTGTAGCCATCCGACTCGAGATAGCGTTTCACCTGGGCGCGAAAGAAGTCGGAATCCTCGGCGAGCAAGACATGGCAACTGGTGTCCGTGGTGGGCTGCTCCTGCATGCGTTGCAAGTTCCACTCGGGATACACCGTCTGCGCCAGCTCGAAGATATCCGCCACCAAGACGGTAACATCGCGAATGATTGCCGAGCCCGCGACGCCAGTCTGCCGATGCGTGACCGCGTCCATGACCGCCTTGGTCTCCACGACATCCACCGGCATCGCCGCCAGAAGCCCGACCTCGCGATTCCCGACGTGCGCGACAATGACGGCCAGCTCCTGCTCATCACCGATGGCGCTCACCCGCGCCGCATCAGACAGCGCCACCAATGGCAGGAAGGCGCCGCGATAGTGCATGGTGCGTTTGCCGCCGACGTTTTCGACCTGCTTGCGCGTGACCTTTTCGACCCGAACCACATTCTCCAAGAGCGTGGCACACAGTTCTTCTGGGCCATTGTAGAAAAGCAGGTACGAGCGGCTTTCCACCAAGGCCTCGGTCGTGGTTTCGATTTGCGGGCTGCGGGCGGCGGCGGCAGCATTGGCAAGTTGTGCTTTGCCGGCCAGCCCCGCAACATCCACAATCAGCGCGACCGTACCGTCGCCCATGATGGTCGCACCGGCGTATTCCCCCAGCCCCTTGAGGTGGCGACCGAGTGGCTTGACCACGATCTCCTCGCCGGTGTGGAAGGATTCGACCACCAGCCCGTATTTCATCGCCCCAGTGGTAACAACGACGATCTCCAAATCGCTTGCGGCGCTGTGTCGGCGGTCTTCAGCTTGCCGTTCGCGCATAGGCTCTGCAGACGTCGACCCGTCGTCCGAGTCGCCCGACTTGGTTTGATTGGGCGAGCGGCGGTCGGCCAGCTGGCTGCGCCGGTCGGCGTGGATTCCGCCGGTTTCAGCGTCGGGGTAGCTGCGTTCGATGCCGAGAACATCCGCAAAGCGCACGATGGGAATCAATTCATCACGCAGCAGCAGCACCTCTGCGTCGCCGATGACCTCGATGCGTTCTTTGATCTTGTCAGCACGAATGCGCAAGAGCTCAACCACGCTGATTTGCGGAATCGCGAAGCGCTCCCCGTTCACGCTGACCACCAAGGAAGGAATGATGGCCAAGGTGAGCGGCAGCTTGATGCGGAAAAGCGTGCCCCGGCCTGGTTCAGACTCGATTTCGACCTTGCCGCCCAGCCGCGCCAGGTTGGTCTTGACCACGTCCATGCCGACGCCGCGGCCCGACACGTCGGTGACCTTCTCTGCGGTCGACAGCCCCGGCAAGAAGATGAGATCCATCTTTTCCTTGTCCGACATCGATGCCGCCATCTCTTGCGAGATGAGTCCGCGCTTGAGCGCCGCACCCACAATCTTCTCGGGGTCGAGGCCGCGACCGTCATCGGCGATTTCCACCACGACTTGGCCAGCCTCGTGCCGCGCTTCGATGCGCATAGTTCCGGTGGCACGTTTGCCGGCGCGCAAACGGTCTTCGACGCTTTCGATGCCGTGATCGGCGGCGTTGCGGACCATGTGGGTCAACGGATCGGAAAGGCCTTCAATGAGGCTCTTGTCGAGGCCGACGTCCTTGCCACGAATGTCGAGCTGGATGTCCTTCTTCATGGAGCGCGCCATGTCGCGCACCACGCGTGGAAACTTGCCAAGGACGTTGCCGATCGGCTGCATACGCGTGTGCATGATCGCGTCCTGCAGCTCGGAGGTGACCAGATTGATGCGCTGGAAGCTCGCCTGCACCCCCTTGCATGCTGACTGGTTGAGGACGGCCCGCAGTTGGTTGCGGCTCAGCACCAATTCGCCAGCCAAGTTCATCAATGATTCGAGCAGCTCGACACTGACGCGCAAGGTGCCCTCGGCAGCGAGGCCGGGCTCCCTGTCCTTCTCCTTGTCTTTCTCCTTGTCCTTGTCCTTATCCCTGTCCCTCTCCTTGGGCAAAGGAGGCTCCACCGACCTCCCGTTCGCAGCCGCCGCCACCTCAGGTGGCACCAGACGTTCGGGCACCAAGGGCATGGTCATGGTCGTCGCCGTGAGGTCTCGTTCGACTGGCGGAGGTGGAACGTGACGAGTTTCCGGGCTACTCACCAACCTGATGTTCTTCCGGTCGATCGAGAACGGTGGCGCCGACAGGTCCACTGGCGACTTGGTGGCGAGGATGATCTGCCCCTCGAGCTGCCTTCCCGCTGGCTGGTCGAGCAGCCCGCACTTCTCTTCGTCGACCCGGCAATCGAGGATCTCGCCTCGGCTAGCAACCTCACGGAAGAATTCGGTCAGAGTGCTTCCATGGTCTTCGACATCGACCACGAAATCGACCTGCACGTGGTAGATGTATCCTGGGCTGCCGCCCTCGCTCCGCGCTTGGCCGTCGCCACTTCCGCGCCGCGGACGCGGCAGATCAGGATCCGCGGCTCCCGAAGCGGTTGCGCCCGCGCCCGGTGTAGCCGATGCAACGCCCGACGCGGCCAATTCGCCAAGACTGGCCAGCAGTCCCGAGGTATCCACCTCCTCTGACTTTCCTGGGTCGTTCACCATCTCGCGAAGCTTGTCGAAAGCCGCGAGGAGCAGGTTCGTGATTTCTGCGTTCGGCGAAAGCTTGCGCGAACGAATCAGGTCGAGCACGGTCTCGGCCTTGTGGGCGAGCTCTTTGATCCGGTCGAGGCCAAAAAAACCGCTGGCGCCCTTGATAGAATGGGCAGCGCGAAAGACCTTGTTTACGAGGTCTTCATCGATGTCCGCCCCCCCATCCTCGATGGCCAAGAGGTCGGCTTCGATGGTCCCGAGATGCTCGCGTGCCTCGGCGACGAATTCCTTCAGAATGTCATCATCCATTTCGCCCACGGAAAGTCACCCCATCTGCGCACCCAGGCGCTGAGAAATCCGCAGAGTCTCCAGCAAGGAGAAGATGCCGCGAGGAACCGAGAGCAGGGCCAGTCGCTTTTCGCCACCCTGATAGCTGTTCGCGGCCGCCACCAGCAAGGCGATACCGGTGGCGTCGAGCAGCGTCGTTCCCGAGAAGTCGAGCGCAAGGTCGGTACCGCCATCTTCCAGAATTGCGCACAGAAGCTCGCGAAGCTCGGGCGCAGTCTGGGCCGTAAGGTCGCTGCCGACCGTGACCTTGACCTTCTGACCTTCGCGTTCAAGCGAGAAATGACTCATCGAAGCTCCATTCCCTCGGGCTACGCCGCCTGTGAGCGAGCTTGCTCAATGGAGGCGAAGCAGTGGACATCCTTGGTCTCCTGGAAGCCACGCATCGCCCTCGGCAGATCGTCCGAGGCCACCAGCCTGACGGAAATCCCGAGCTCGGTGGCTGTCTTGAACGTGTCGACAAGGAACTGGGCCACGCGTGCCGGCTGAAGCAGCGGCAAGTTGGTAGCGTCGAGAACCATCTTCTCGAAACAGGCTTCTCCAAGCTTCTGGACGACCGCCTTCACGTCCGCCGTCAGCTTGCTGAAATAGCGCTCCAGCTTGTCTTCCTTGCCACCGAACGACGTAACCTGGATGAGATCGTCCTTGGCAACCAAGTACGTCTCATTCTTCGTCGAGTACTGTTCGATAAGCCCGTCGATCGCGTCTTGCGCGAACGGCTTGAGCAACGCCTCGTCGAAACCGGTATCGCGCATTTCCTTGCTGACGTTGTTGCCGCTGCGCAAAGCCATGCCCCAGATGCCGGCATTCGGCTGCAACAGCCGTAGCTGTTTGACGAGCGATGCAGGACCGCCGGCCTGAATCTCGGCGTCGACCAAGAGCAGGCGGAATTTCTTGGCCCGCGCGGCCGCCAGCCCGTCCTGCGCGGTCATGCTGGTTTCCAGCACGACCGATTCCGGCATCATCGAACGCAGTTTCTTGTGTACGTTCTCCATGTCATCAATGACCAGGACTGTCAGCTTGCTGTCGTCCCCCTCGGCCGCTGGCGCTGCCCCGGCCGGATTCGCCGCCGTATAGCCGGGCGGCAACTTCAGCGCCTTCAGCACCTTGCCCCGCAGCTCGTCTGCCTTAAAGGGCTTGAGAACGTAGTCCTGAATCCCCATCTTCATCAGTGCGGCGACGATCGAGGTCTTCGACTCTGATGTCAGCATGAGCACCGGCGTCTTGTTGCCCTGCTCGCGCATCTTGCTGAGCATGGCGGGGCCGTCGAGGTTCGGCATGGTCACGTCGAGAATGACCAGATCGTAGGCGCTCTCCGCCAGCTTCCTGAGACCGTCATTGCCGTCCTCGGCCTCGCCGATCTCGAAACCAAACTCCGCCATGGCCTTGGAAACAATCATCCGGATCGGCCGGCTGTCATCGACTGTCAAAATGCGTGGCATCGTCCTGCTCCTTGTCCTAAGGCAAATTCCAATTACGCGGCCTTCGCATTCCACTTGAGAAGGCCGTCACAAGCCCACAGCGCGATTCCAACCTCTCGCGCGATGAGCACCAGGGCTGGATGCTGGCGTGCGATCTCCCCCAACGCCTGCTTGTCGTCGATGATCGATGGGACCGACAGCGCCTGGTCGAGCAACATCTCGCGCTTGAGTAGGCCGGCGGTCATGTTGACCAGTTCGCAAAGCGCGTCGTTGATCATGCCGACGTCGACCCCATCCGGCTTGCAGCCGAACATCGCTGCGGCCAGCTTGGTGCAGCCGGGCTCGTCCGACGACAGGCCCACGCTGACTGGCCGCGCGCCATCAACCAACATGATGGCGGTCCGCCAAGTCAAGCCTGGGTGCGCTGCGACAGTCGCGGCGGGAACGAACGAGAGTCCAAGCATGGTTTCGGTCACGTTGGAAACCAGCGCGGCCAACCTATCGGCCTTGGGTAGAGGTGTCATGCCTATCTCACTCCTTCGGGGCGACTGCATCGCAGGCAGCCCGGGCGGACTGGCGGCGCGCAACCTGCGAGCATCACGAACGCCCGGCCCGTTCTTCGCCGGGAAGACCTCACTGATGGTTGCGGCGCATACTTGCAATGCATGGGTAACCCTGTATTGCGACGGGATCGGCCGGAACCTTGAGCCAATCCGTTCGAGCGACGGTTGCCTGTTGACTGTCCGAGCCCGCCTTCCCATGATGCAGCGGTGTCGTACCTGGTTCTTGCCCGCAAATACCGGCCGCAGCGTTTCGATGACCTGATCGGCCAGGAACACGTTGCCCGCACCCTGACCAACGCCATCGCCCTCGGCAGGGTCCACCACGCCTTTCTTTTCACCGGTGCCCGCGGCATCGGAAAAACCAGCGCCGCGCGCATTCTGGCCAAGGCCCTCTGCTGCGAGAAAGGCCCCACCGCAAACCCATGCGGGGCCTGCGCCATCTGCCAATCCATCGCGAGCGGCCAGTCGGTCGACGTGCTGGAAATCGACGGTGCCTCCAACACCGGCGTCGACGACGTGCGCACCTTGCGGGAAGGCGTGCGCTACGTGCCGGCCGAGGCACGGCTGAAGGTCTACATCATCGACGAGGTCCATATGCTCTCCACCAGCGCGTTCAACGCGCTCCTCAAGACCCTGGAAGAGCCACCGCCGCACGTGGTGTTCATCTTCGCCACCACCGAGGCGCACAAGATCCCGGCAACCATCCTTTCCCGCTGCCAGCGCTACGATTTCAAGCTCCTGTCAACCGTCGCCCTTGCCGAGCACCTCGGCAAGATCCTTGCGAACGAGAACATCGCGGCCGAGCCGGATGCCATTCGCCTGCTCGCGCGCGAGGCGGCCGGCTCGGTCCGCGATGCACTTTCGCTGATGGACCAGGTGCTAGCCTACGTCGGCAACGAGAAGCTGACCCGCGCAAGGGTCGCCGAAGTGCTGGGCGTCGCCGATCGCAGCTTGCTCTTCCATCTGGGCCAGGCGGTGATCGACCGCGATGTCGGGGCCGCTCTGCGCAGCCTCGGCGAAGCCGTGGATCGAGGCGTGGATCTGGTGCAGCTCTCGCGCAGCTTCCTAGGGCTCCTGCACGACCTGGAAATCGCCGCGCTGGTGCCGAACGCTGCCGACGTGCTCGACGCCACCGACGAGGAAATCGCCGAGGCGAGGCGGCTTGCCGCAAAAGCCCCGCGCGGCCTCATCACCTCGCTGTTCGAGCGCTGGGCACGCGCGGTGGAGGATGCAGCCCGTTCGCAGACGCCCCGGCTCATCATCGAAATGGCTCTCGTCGATCTTTGCTTTGCCGAGCCGCTGTTGCCGCTTGGCGATCTGCTGGATCGTCTGGCGAGGCTCGAAGGCCGACTCGCAAGCGGCGGGCCGGCTGCCCCTGCGCCACCGGCCCGTCCCGGCGAACGCCCACGACTGGCCGTGGTTTCCGCCCCCCCTGCATCTGCATCGGCAGTCGCGTTACCCAGGCCAGCCGCCCCAGCCGCACCGGCCCGTGAACCGAGCCGCGACGGCACCCCCGGTCCCAAATCCGACATTGCTGGCGTCTGGCGCCGGGTCTGCGAATCGTTCGGTCACCGACCGTCGATCGCTGCCGCGCTCGACCACGCCGAGGTCGCTTCGTGGGAGGGCGGCCAGGTCACCTTGGTGTTCGACCAAAAGTTCGCGCTCGACCAAACCGCTAAGAGCAAAGTCGAGATCGAGCGCGTGCTCTCGCACATCTGCGGCACGCCAACGCACGTCGTGCTCCAGGTCGGAACGACCGGATCGGCCAAGTCCCTGCTTCGTTCGGAAGTCGGTCGCGAGGCCGAGGCGGCAGTCACCCAGCAGCGGCAGCGCGAAAGCGAAGCCCGCCAGCACCCGATGGTTCGCAAGGCGCAGGAGCTGTTCGGGACCACCCCCAAGGAGATCAAGACCCAATGAGCGGCCCAAGCCCGATTGCCCGCCTGGTGGTCGAGCTGGGGAAGCTGCCGGGCATCGGCGAAAAGACCGCCGCTCGGCTCGCGTTCCACATTCTGCGCGCGCCGGTCGAGGATGCGCAGGCTCTCTCGCAGGCCATCACCGATCTGCGCGCCAAAATCCGACTGTGCAGCTCATGCTGGGACTTCACCGAAGATGATCCCTGTGCCATCTGCCGTGACCAGAGGCGTGACGGCAGCCTTCTGTGCGTCGTTGCCCATCCCCAGGACGTGGTCGCCATCGAGCGAACCGGAGGTTACCGTGGCCGCTACCACGTGCTGCACGGGGTCCTTGCGCCGCTGGACGGGGTCGGTCCCGACGACCTGCGCATCGCCGAGCTGGTCAAGCGCTGCGGCGACAACCAGATCCGGGAGATCATCGTCGCCACCAACCCGAGTATCGAAGGTGAAACCACCGCCATCTACCTCGCCAAGCTAATCCGCCCGCTCGGCGTGCGGCTGAGTCGCATCGCGACCGGCGTGCCCATGGGCGGCGAGCTGGAATATGCGGATCGGCTGACCTTGGCGCGCGCCCTGGATGGTCGTCGGGATTTGTAGTTCTTGGACGCGAGGCGCTGTCAAGCCAAAGCGCCGACCTGCCGTTCCCCTGAATCGCATTCGTGTGCGGCCCGCGAAAAGCTGTTAAGCTACTGAACCTGAGAGAGTTTCCCGTGAAGTCAAAGCCCTTCCCCAACCCTGTTGATATGGAAACCCACAAAGGGTTTCCATACCTTCCCGCGTTTTGGCTCTGCCGGGCAAAGCCCGGCCTCGCCATCGCGACTAGCCGCCGACCGATGCCGATGATGCCTACACCAGCCAAGAACGGCCCGGTCGAGTGCCAAGGAGACGCAAGCGCCAGATGAGTGGCCCAGATGTCATGTTCCCGGAAGAGCAGAAGCAGATCGCAAGCGTCTGCCAGCGCCTCCATCGAGATTCCAATGCCAAAGCCGTGTTGCTCATCGGCCGCGATGGCCAGCCCATCGCCGAGGCCGGCGAGGTCGGCGAAATCGACGTCACGTCGCTCTCGTCACTGACCGCCGGCAACGTGGCGGCGACGGGCGGCATCTCCAAAATCCTTCGCGAGAAGGATTTCACCAGCCAGTTTCACGAGGGCGAAAAGACCCACGTGCACATCACCCTGGTCGCTGGGCGTGCCATCTTGGTCGTGCTTTTCGATGAACGTTCTTCGCTGGGCTTGGTCCGCTTGCGCGTCCGCAAGGCCACCGAAGAAATGGCACGTCTGTTCGAGCAGGTGGCGCGCAAGGCAGCCACGCAAACCGGTCCGTCGATCCTGAACGAGATCACCGACGCCGACATCGACAAACTCTTCAATGACTAGCCGTTTCCTCTGTCGATGAGCTTCATCAACTATTCTTCCCGCGAAATCAACTGCAAGCTGGTGTACTACGGCCCTGGCCTTGGGGGAAAAACCACCAACCTGCAGTTCATCTACGCCCGCACCAGCCCTGAGGCGAAGGGCAAGATGATCTCGCTCGCCACCGAAACCGAGCGGACCCTGTTTTTCGACTTCTTGCCGCTGTCGCTCGGCGAAATTCGCGGCTTCAAGACCCGCTTTCACCTCTACACGGTTCCCGGGCAGGTATTCTACGACGCCAGCCGGAAGCTGATCCTGAAGGGCGTGGATGGCGTGATCTTCGTCGCCGACTCGCAGAACGAGCGCATGGAGGCGAATATCGAGTCGCTCGAAAACCTGCGCCTCAACCTGACCGAGCAGGGCTACAACCTCGACAAGCTCCCCTACATCATCCAGTACAACAAGCGCGACCTGCCCAACGCGGCTCCGCTGGATGAATTGCGCGAGTTGCTCAACCCGACGCACGTGCCCGAGTTTGAAGCCTGCGCCACGACTGGCGTTGGCGTCTTCGAGACGCTCAAGGCGATCGCCAAGGCCGTGCTCACTGAGCTGCGCCGGGGCGGCGGCGGCGGCGGCGGCTAACAGCCATTCTTGCGCCCATGCCGGCCTGTCGCTTTCGTTTGCACTGTGCAGCGATTCTGTTTGGCGTTGCGCTCGCCGCGGGCGGCGCTCGGGCATCGGGGCCCGAAGACAACGCCACCGTGAACCAGATCGTCGAGCTGAACAAGAAGGCACTCGTCATGTACGGCAATCTCGACGTGTCCGGCGCGGCCGAGCAGCTCGAACAGGCGCTGGCGCTATGCAGCCGCGCCGACTTGGCCAACCATCCCGTGGCGGCGCGCACCCACCTTCACCTCGGTGTGGTTTACGTCAGCGGCCTCAAGAAGCGTGAAAAAGGCCTCGCCGAGCTCAAGCGGGCGCTCGCCATCGACCCAAAGATCAAGATCGCAAAGTCCCTCGTCAATCCCGAGGTGCAGGCCGTCTTCGCCGAAGCCGAAGCTGGCCCCACGCCACCTGCGGCACCAGCCCAAGCCCCTCCATTTCCAGCCGGCCAGGCGTCGGCCCTGCCGCCGTCAGCCATCAGCTCCCGACGAGAAAGCCCGGTCATCCAGCATCCTCCCGTCACCCAAGCCATCCGCGGCCGCCCAGTCGCGATCAAGGTCCAGGTCCCGCCGGGCTTGGGCGCGTTCAAGGTGGTACTCGCATACCAGGCCGAAGACGCCGAGGCATTCCTGGCACGCGAGATGGCGCCGATCGCGGGTGCCGCGGGTTGGTATCAGGAAGAGATACCGATGGAGGCGACGCAGGGATCGCGCGTGGCCTACTACTTGGAAGCGCAGGACGCAGACGACCAGCCCATCGCCAACCACGGCACGCCCGAGCAGCCCCACCAGATCACACTTGGCCCCGAGCTGGCTGTCGAAGAGCCGCCCCCCCCAAAGGTCATCGAAACGCCCGCTTACGCCGGCCGAACGGCGAATGACTCGCCTGGGCTGTGGCTGGTGCTTGCGCTGGGCAGTGGCGGCGGATACCACTCGGGCGCCCCGGAAATGAATCCGGTCGACACCAACACGCCACCGCAAGGAATTCGTGTCTCGGGGTTTGGTCTGGCCAGCGTTGGCCATCTTGCACCCGAGATCGGCTTCTTTCCCAGGGATGGACTGGTCGTCTCGGTGCAAGGCCGGCTGCAGTACGTGACCGGCGCGCAAGATGTCGAGATTGGCCCTAGGACCTACCGCCCGGCCACGCTCGCGATCGCCGGACTTGCCAAGTTGACCTGGTTTCCGCGCGCGGCTCGAACAAGGCTGCGTCCGTTCCTGACTGCTCAGGCCGGCGCGGGCCAGATCCGCCACAGCATCACGACGCCGGCCAGTGCGAACCTGACGGGCTGTGGTCCCGGCCCCACCTGCAAGGACACCGTGATGGGTGGCCTCGGCCTCGCGGGCCTTGGCGCCGGTGTGACCTGGATGCTCGACCAGAACCTCGCCGTCTACGCTGCGTTCAACGTACTGGCAGGCATGCCCAATTTCGTGATCAACGGCGACCTGAACCTCGGCATCGCGATCTTGCGGTAACGATTTCCGGATCTTTTCACCACGGAGGGCGCAGAGGACGGGGTTCCCGGACCGGAAACACCCTTCGTCTCAACTATCCTGCCAGGCTGCGCGTTCCGCCCACGTCCATGATCCACAGGTCTTCTTCCCGATGACCTTGCTTTTCCCAACACGCGCGCAGCCGGTCGAGCGGTTCGCGTGTGGGTTCGCTGCTGAGAGAAAACGTGCCCCAGTGCATGGCCACGAAGCGACGCGCGCCCAGGATCTCGTACGCAAGGGCGGCTTCTTCGGGATTCATGTGCTGGGCCTGCATGAACCAGCTGGGCGCATAGGCGCCTATCGGAAGGATGGCGATATCAATGCGCGGGAATCGCTGGTGGATGGCTTGGAACACCGGTTTTTGTAGGGCGCTGTCACCCGCGAAGTAGACGGTGATACCGTCGCCCTCATAGATGAATCCGCCCCACAGGGTACGGTTCCTGCCGGTCAGTCCGCGCATCCCCCAGTGGTGGGCAGGAGTCAAGGTGATGCGAAGACCGGGCCGCTCGCTGCTTTGCCACCAGTCCAGCTCGATGACCGCGCCGAGCGAAGCCCGCCGGCTCCCCACGCGACCGGGCGGTCGCGACAGGTACCGGCCCATCTGCAGGGGTGCGACGATCGGCGGTTCGCCCTTCAAGGCAGCCAGGCTGGGAAGGTCGAGGTGATCGTAGTGATCGTGGGACAACGTCACCACATCGATCTGAGGAAGCTGGTCGGGCGGAAGCCCCGACGGAGCACGGCGCCAGAGGGTCCATGCTGGGTGGCCGAAGACCGGGTCCATCAGGACCCAGTGGCCTCCTAGGCGCAGCAAGAACGTGGAATGTCCCAACCAGGTCAGGTGGGGCTGGTCGGGGGCGAGCGCGGCGGCCTGGTTGGGATGAAAGGGGGGCCGCCAGGATTTCTCGCGGCGAAACAGGTCCAGGAACGCCGTGAAGGCCTGGCGCAGCTCATCCCGCAATCGGTAGCGAAGGGCCCAGTACAGGACCGCCCAGCCCTTCTTGTCCGGTGTGGTGCCGTCCAGGTTCACGAATCGGCCGCCAATCGCAGGGGGCCTTGTCCCAGGTGTGGCGTTCTCCATCACTCCTACTCCAGTCCAGGGGCCAGAACGCGGCCAATCGCCGTCGGGTCGAGGATGCCCTTCTCAGTCATCCACGTGGTGGCTTCATCGGGTGTCAGGTCGGCAGGACCGTCTGCGAGATGGGTCCGGCCTGCGATGCGGGCAGCATGGGCGAGCAACCACATGTCGCTTTGCTGTAAGGCCCTTACGGCTGCGACAAGGGTTGCCTTGGTCGCGCCGGCATCACCTTCCAGCGCGGCCAAGCCGCTGCCGGCCAGAAGCGCGAGCGCACCAGCCCAGGCGTCTGGCTGGCGCCGCAAGATCCCGATCAGCTGACGGGCCGCCTTCAAGTATCTCGCCCGCGCCCCGCCGCTCGACTGTTGCGCGGCAGCCAGCGCCGCACGGGCGCGCAGGTGCAAGGCCGCAATGCGCGTGTGCTGGATGTGAAACACGCCCGAGCGGCGCAACTCCGGCCAACGCTCTCGGATCAACTCATACGCCGCAGGGCCCTGGCCCAGGTACAGCTCGGTCTGGGCCATGGCGATCAAGTTGTACCAGTGCTGGACGTGGAAGCCTCGCCGCGACCATCGCTCGATGGCCTCGTCGGTTTCGCGACGAGACCGCGCCGGATCGTCCCGCATCAGCCAGACAAAGTTGGCCAGGCCGGTGCGAAAATTGGTCGCGGCATAGAGCGACCCTCGGTCGGTTGCTTGTCGCAGCCCAGTCGAGATGAGTCGCTGGAACGAGACGAGATCGCCCAGGTAGTACAGATCCTCCATCAAGAACTGGCGGATCGTATCGAGCTCCCAGACCGCGCCGGCACACTGCTGGGTCAGGACCCGTTCGGCCGCTTCCAGGCGCTCGCGGCTGCGCCCAAACTCGCCAATCAGGTGGCCAATCACGCCGTCCATCAGCAGGGTCATACCGCGGGCGTAGGGATCGCGCAGTTTGTCCGCAATACTCTTCGCTTCGGCCAGCAGCCGACCGGCGCGCGCCACCCCGGCCCGGCCGCGACCCACGCACCAAGCGGCCTCGCCAGCAAGTCCCCGACTCACGCGAGGAAGGTCTTGCGCCCGCAGGGCCAGCAGCAGACTGAGGGCCTGAAAATATGCCCCATTTATGGGATCGATGAGTCCAATGCCAGACGAGAGCGACCAACAAAGGTCGATGCGCGCCGCCTCTTTCGAGCTTGGCGTGCCCGTGGCCCTCGCCGCACAGCGAAACCCGCGCCAGCGCAGACGGGTGCGCAACCAGCCGAGGGACAACCAATTGTGCGAGGGTATGCTCATGCCGGCGGCGGCCAGGGCTGTGCGCGCCACCTCCATGCCTCGATCAAAATGACCGCTCCGGAGCAACTCGCCGCTGGCCTTGCGGTGCAGTTCCAGCGACAGGGCGGCGTCTGCTCCCTGGATGGCCGCAGCCAGGTACTGTTCCGCAGCCGCGGCACCACGACCCGCGTACGCAAGCGCATCGGCCAGTTGGGCGAGCAAGACACCTTTCTGCCTTTCGTCCCAGCTGCCCACCTTCAGCGCCAGCGCGAAATGCTCGGCAGCACGATCGAAGGCAAGTGCCTTCATGGCACGCTCGCCGGTTGCCACGAGATGACTGGCTGCCTTGCGGTTGTGCCCTGCCTCCAGCCAAAGGGCCGCCACCTGCGCGGGATCGCCATCCGATCCGAAGGCGGTGGCCAAGCGCTCGGCCAAAACACGCCGTTTGGGCTGTTCGAGACCGTTCCACAGCCAAACACGCAGTTGCTCGTGGCACAGCTCGATTCGTTCCCGGCCCAGAGCCCCACTGGCGTGCAGCAAACGTTCACGCAACAGATTGGCAACCGCGCTGCCAAAGCCCCCCGGTTCGAGATCGCTGGCCGCCTGCACGATTGCCTCGGGCACTGGTGCACCCACCGTGGCCGCCAGGTCCATAACGATGCGCGCGGTCGCTCCCACCCGTTCCACGCGGTCGCGCAGGAGATCGTCCAATTGCAGCCGCGACGTCTTCAGGCCGTGCGCTAGGGCGTAGCGGGCCAACTCCTTGATGAACAGGGCGTTGCCCTGCGTGGTCTCGGCCAGCAGCTCCAATTCGGGGGTCGACTTCTGATCGACCGAGAAGACAGATTGCAGCAGGGCCAGCGTGGCTTCCCGGTCGAGGCGCGGAAGCTCCACTTGAACCTGGCGTATCACGGGATCAAGCCAGTCCGTGCCAACCCCGACCGCCCCGCGATGGGTTCCCAGGAACAGCATGCGAGGCAAGCAGCTGTCGGCCAGCAACGCCGAGAACATGGCAAGACTGTCGGAATCGGCCCACTGTAAATCATCGACGAAGATCACCAGAGGACTCGCCCCGGTGATAGCAGCCAGAAGCTCGCGCAACCCGTCCAGCACGCGGCTGCGCAACTCGTGCGGATCCGAAGGAATCTCGACCGCGCCCGCTAGGGTGGCCTCGGGGATCTGCTCCAAGGCCGGAAACATGTGGCGCAGGAGCGGAGCGATGTTAGGAACCAACGCGGCGCGCGCCTCGGGGGCGAGCTGGCCCACCTGGCGAGAAAGTTGGTCGATGACGCCATCGAGGGCCTTGAAGGGCAGAAATTCCCGCTCGTGGCAACGGGAGGCGACGACCGTACCTTCATGTTCCGCGGCCAGCGCTTCGAGGAAGTGGCGGCAGAGCGCCGTCTTCCCGATGCCAGCTTCGCCCGAGACCAAGACCGCGACCCGCGCTCCCGAGACCACGTCCGAGAAGGCCGACCGCAAGGTCGCCATGGGGCCCGCCCTGCCAAACAAAGGTGTGACCTCTGCCCGACCCTGATTCAGGCTCCACGCCGGTGCCGGCGGGGCGCCCAGGGCCTTCAAGATCGCACGTGAATCCGGCCGTTGATCGGGTGCTCGAGCCAGCAGGGCCTCGCACAGCTCGGCCAACTCCGGGGCGACCTCCGGAACCAGCTGGCGAATCGGCGTGGCATCCTCGTGATGCTTCCTGTACAGGATTTCGTAGGCTGGGCCGTCGAAGGGCAGAAGCCCGGTCAACGCTTCGTACAACATCACGCCAAAGCCGTACCAATCCGCCGCAGGACTGGCCGACTGGGATGACGACTGCTCGGGCGCCATGTACGCGGGCGTGCCAGCCCCAAGAAACGTCGTCCGAACTTCCCCATCGGTGGCGAGGCCAAAGTCGAGAATGACCACCCGGCCATCCCGCGTGACCAGTACATTGGACGG
The DNA here is from genome assembly GCA_003159055.1 of Myxococcales bacterium. The sequence goes on along the minus strand of PMLH01000447.1, from coordinate 307 downwards.
CTTGATGTCTCGGTGAATCTGTCCTGCGGCGTGAATAGCCGCCAGCCCCTGTGCCAGTTGCGAGAAGCTCTCGCGCACGCGGGGCTGGTCCAGGGCTCCTTTGTCCCGGGGTCGCTGGGGCGGGGCCGCGCGCTCGAGGCCGCGCACGGTTTCATCGTCTGGGTCTGGTGGAACCGGCATCGACCCAGGCGCGCCACCCGGCAGCCCCCGTACGTGCGAGAACAGATCAACGCCGTGGACCAGCTCCATGGTGAAGAACCAACGCTCGCCGTCAGAGAAGAGATCCCCAAACCGAACCACGTTTGGG
>PMLH01000432.1 GCA_003159055.1 Myxococcales bacterium | reverse complement strand
CGTAGGTCACCCGCCCGTCGAGGTAAAGCCTATCGCCCATACGCCAGATCACGCCGGCGGTCGGGACGAATTCCCAGGCGTCGTAGGGGCCATTGCCGGATTGATGCCATCGTGTGACGCCGGTGCGCTCAAAGACGAAAAGCGCCGAAACATCCGGCAGCGGATAGAAACGCAGTTCCAATTCCCCGTAGCCCGAGTATTTCGAGTGGTCCGTGGCGATGGAGATGTTGTCGACCATCGTGAAGAATTGGGACGTACGTTCCAATCCACCAATCAACTGCATCCTGGTCGTGAAGATCTGGTTCCAACGCATCAGCCACTGCAACGTATTCTGGTAGGTCTGCTTGTCCGAGAAGGGCGGCACAACGCTATACTGGGTCATGTCGTACGGCTGGTGGTCGCCTTCGTAGTTGACGAGCAGCGTGATGGGCGACGTGAAGATCGGCCGGTACACGATACGGTTCTGCAAGATCGTCGTGGTGCCGTTTGGATGCGCGTCGGATCCTGTGGTTGCGACACGATACCGCTGGTAGAGTTGCATCTCCAATTTGCGTCCGGCCCAGATCTCGGTAAACACGAAATCGTAGATTCGGTCGTAGGTGGTCTTCGCGCCCTNNTCGCTGTCGCCCACTGCCACGCTCGGTACAAGAGCCAGGGGACCGAGCTTTGAAAACCACTGACCGGGATAGATACCCAGCGCACCACCAACGGATCCGGTCGTGGTGCGTGTCGGGCTGGTCAGGGTCATCACGCCGGGCCCAACCGGACAAATTGCAGATCCAGCAGGTCCCGTATTGGCCCACGACGCGCTCGCGCATGTTGAGGGAAGAGTTCCGGTGTCTGAAGCTCCCGCCGCGCTGGTCGCGCTGGTCGTTGTTTGCGTACCGGTAGCAGGCTGGACCCCAGAGAGCATTCGGTTGTCGTCGTAGACCAGGTTGTAGCTCAGCTTCGGAACCAGGCCGGGCATGATGGAGCTCTGCGCACCCGAGACCAGCTCCCAGTGGGAAATGCTCCGCCAATAGGGACCGCCTTCATCGGTTTGGCGACCGACATCTCGCGAGCGAAACAGGGCATTGATGGTCTCAGTCGCCGTCGGCGAAAGTTTCCCTTCGAGTCGGACCAACCGCACGCGGTCGGCATATTGATAGACGCCATCCTTGTCGGTTTCTCCCTGCGAAAGGCTGTACAAGGCGCGAACGTTGAAGCGCTTGATGTGGGTAAACGCGAGAGCGGGAGCAAGATCGTAGTCCGTCTGCGCCGACCCCTGCAGACGGTGGACCTGAAATGCATTGGGATTGTCGAGCTCTGTGCTGCCGAATTGCAGCGTTGTAGCCGGCAACCCGGCTTTGTTGAGCTGCACCCGGGCGATGGCGTGCTGGATCACGCCCGTGCCCTCGCTGCCATCGGGCAACCAGGCGCGTTCGCGAGTGAACAAAGCGGTCACGGGCAGCCACGTGAGCGGATATCCAGTCACGTTCATCTGCGTCTGGTCGCGCAAGGTTCCGAGCCGCGCATCGTTCCAAGTCCGCGCATCGGGCTGACCTGCGGCAGTCGGTGTCGGCGTCGTATGACCGATGGGCGTCCAGTTTTCCGAATTCAGCCGCCCCGACACCATGCCCTCCAAGCGCGGGCTCGACAGACGCAGGAAGCCCATGCCGGCCAGTCCGTCAGGCCTCGCACCGTTGCTGTCATGCGAGCCACCCAGCTCGACGTAGCTGGTCAGAAGACCGCTCTCGCCCACCGGCGTCTGGTAGCGACCGTCGACCACTCCGCTCGTGAGGTGCATGGCCGGCGTTGTTGCGGTTATTGCCTTGTCGTTGGCGTCGAAGCCGGAAACCGCGCTGTGGTCCGAAACCTGCTGCAATTCAACCACGCGCGCGCCCAGCTCCATGCCTTTGACCGGAGCAACCGCGCCGCGTGCCGCAACCATCCACTCCTTGAACTGATCCCCCAGGCTTTCCCCGGCCTGTGAACTGCGATTGAACACTTCGAGAGCAAAGGTCTTGATATACGCCAGCGCCGCGTCGGAATGGTCCTGGATCGTGAATTCAAAATAGTACTGGCCGTTGAACGCCTCGGCATAGTAGGCGGTCGGCAGACTCATATCGATGGCCCCATCCTGGGTGTTGTCTTTGTTGGGCGTGATACCGGGCACCGGTATTCGCGAGACGGGAAGATCGAACTGGTAGATGGACTTGGCGTTGTCCACAGTCCCCATGTTGTGAATCGCGACCTGGAGGGTGCTCCCGCCCTGTTGGTAGGTCGCATAGACGCTCGACACCCACATGCGATCGATGTACTTCGGCGCGCCACCGTCGATTTGGTTGTATAGGCCGGTGTCGGTACTGATCACCGTGGGCGTTCCGGTCAATGCCCAGGTGCCGATTTCGTTGCTGACGGGTAGCCGCGACGACAGCGACAGATTGCCGAGCGACTTCTTCGGCACAAGGTCGCGCTCGTATTCGACCGTGATCACGCTGAGATCGTCGATGCGCTCCGGATTGAGGAACAGAAGCTGCCCCGCGGTGTAGACCATGGTGTAGTCGACGCCGTTGTTGAGAAGCTCACCGTCGACATAGACCCGATCGGTACCTGGCAAGATGTACTTCTGGGAAAGTTGATAGGTGTCCTGGCGTGGTCCGGTGATGAAATCGCGAACCACCTGCCCGCGCCGAAAACCAGCATCGACGGTCATGCTCGCCTTGGGTTCGGCCCCGCGGGTGGCAAGGCCCACATGCGCGCCCTGAAGCAACAGTTGGCGGTCGAGGCCTTCTTCGAGGTAGCGATACTTTAGTTTGTCCTCGACGCGAACGTCACGAACGACGTCGTTCTGGTTACCGAGGTACTCGATCTTGTACTGCAGGTCGCGGATGCCGCTCGCGTCCAGCTGACCGTAGTCGAGGTATGTCGATGCGTTGAGGCTTCGCCCCTCGGACAACTCTTGCCCGAGCCCAAAGCCACCGATGGCGTTGGCATAACTGTTCTGCTTGTCGCGGCTGCCGTTGAGGAAGGGCTCTTCCGAATCAAGCTGACCGAAGACGCGCCCGGTGGTCTTGCGCTGCTTGGCCACCGTCAGCGCCAAGCTGCGGTTGGTCCACTGGTCGAGTTGGACGTTGTACATCACCGCTGCGTCCGGGAACATTACGGTGACGAACCCGCCCAGGTTCAGGGTACCGGTCGAGCCCTCCTGCCTGCTCAGCTGATCGGCCGCGGTAAACCGGCGAATCGCGAAGGTCAGCGTGTTGTACTGAAGAATCTCCTTGTCGGTCGTGACGTACATGTAGCTGCTGGTCGGCTCGACACCGACGATGTTCTTGCTGCCGAGTGCGGCCTGCTGCGGAAAGATCCGAATTGAGTCGCTCGCGCCCTCGAACAACCAAAGGCCGTTGTCGGTGCCGAGCCACATATTCTCGCCGTCGACCGCCATCACACGGATCTGCTGCGCCCCCATGACGGACATCGGAAAGTTGTTGAACACGCGCTGCTGAATGCGAAAGCGCGACAAGCCCACGTCGGTTCGGCACCACAGGTCGGCGCCGAACTGAAACACCTCGGCCACGTCGCCGGATGCCATGCCGTCCGCCTCGCCGAACGCGCGTAGACCGTCGACGTCGGGGCTGAAGACGGCGATGCCAGACCGCGTGCCGAACCAAACCTGGCGGCCGATGGTCACTGAGTAGGTCACCGTCTTGCTCGGCAGCCCATTGCTTTCGTCGTACAGCTTGAGCGTGCGGTCGGTCTTGCGGTAGCGGACCAAGCCCTTGTTGGTCCCAAACCAAACGTACTGGTCATCGAAGGCGACGGTGCTGATCCGCTGGCTCGGCAACCCGTCGTCCATGGTCAGCTTGGTCGACCGCTGGCTGCCAGTCTCGAAACGGATGACGCCGTCGTCGGTGGCGATCCACAGGATGTTCTGATCCACGACCATCTTGTTGACGGTCGCCCCCGCCGAGAAGACCGTCCAGCGATCGATGGTCTGGAAGATGAACTTGTCGTCCTGGGCGATCCAGATCCCGTTGGTGGGATCGACCGCGATTTCCGGGGTGCGCGCCTGCAGCGCTTTCGCATAGAGCGAGAGCACCACGGCCAGAGCCAAGGCCGTTCGTTTCATGCCACAACGGGGTTAGGCGTTGACCTTCTTGACTTTCATCTTCGCGACATCGACCTCGCCAAGGTCCGCCTTGCCGGCGAATTCGATGTGGCGTGCGTCGGCGGGGGTCATGGCCTTGCTGTTGAACTTGGCCACCGTCAGGCCGTAGGCATCAACCGACGCAACCCTGCGCCCGGCGATCATGCGTCCAGGCGTCGCCGTCTCGCCCGGGCCCGCGGGGCCGTTGGTCAGAAGCGCCCGGGTTGCGTCGAGAATGGTGAGATTCGGCTTGATCACGCGACCGAGATCGGCAACCGCCTGATGCAATTCCATCGCGGTGTGGAAGGCTTGCCGATCGAGAATCAGCCCCATGTGGTTCTTGAGCCCGAACGAGACGCCGGCCTGGTAGTGCGCCTTGGCAGCGGGGACGTTGATGAACACGTCGGCCGACAGCAACTGCTTCGCGATCTCGACCGACTTCAACGTCACCCCGCCCTTCACATCGACCTTCTGAAAATCGCCGGGCCCGAGCAGCTTCACCTTCACAGCCGGCAGCGCAGCCAGGGCCGCGGTGAGCCCGCAGCGCTCAAGGCACTTTTCCCCCTTAGCCTGCGGGAATTCGAGAATCAGCACTTCCTTGGCTTTCGCGTCGAGGCAAGCCTTGGCAATCGCGGCCACCGTCTCCGGATGTGTCGTCGTGCCCCACGCTGGCGGATTTGCAAACGCGGCATTGGGCTTAATCACGACAAAGTCGCCCTTCTTTACGAACTTTGAAATGCCGCCAAGCCCGGCCAGAGCCGCTGCGACCATTTTTGCAGGGTCGCTGCCGCTGACGTCGACGATGTCCGGGTCTGAGCCGGCGAAGACTCGCCCATATTTCAAAGTCGCGGCTACCGCGATCGAGCCACCTACGAAGTTGCGTCGAGTAATCAGTGTCATCCTGGGGTTCCTTTTCCGTTGTGACCGCTCTCCCCCGTCGGTCGTTGAGAAAACCTGGCCCCTCCCGAACCGCGGATTGTAGCAGATGGGGCGGCTCCATTGTGCTAATCTTCGTCTGAAATTCCGGTTCATCGCGGGTGTCCGTTGCGGACGTCCGTCATACTCGGGCTTGGAAGAGGTAGGAAAGCCATGGCGGCCAAAACAGGAATGACTCGAAGGGAGATTCTCACCGGCGCGGCAGGCGCAGCAGCCGCCGCATCGCTGGGCGGACTCACGGGCTGCTTCCCCGAGGTGGGCGGCACCTGGCCCGACGCTGCGATATGTCCAGTTTGCACTCCGCCCGACGGAGGCGCGAACCTGGACCGAACCACCGCCAATGCGCCGCTCACTGGCAAGTCCAGGGTTGCCACCATCCAACGCAGCGACAGCGTCGACGCCAGGGGCCGCAGCACTGCTCAGGCCCAGATCGACGCCGTGCAGACAATGGTCGATGCGGTCTTGTCCACCCTGGCGGGCGGCGCCAGCAATCCATGGTCGGTTCTGTTGCCCGGCGCGGGCACCTGCACGCGCGTCGGGCTCAAGATCAATTGTCTCAATCCGGCTTTCGCTACCTCACCGGCGATTGTTCGTGCGCTGGTTGGCAGTCTGATCTCAAAGCTTGGGGTCTGCCCCAGCAACATCATCGTGTGGGATCGACGGCTCGACGAAATGAAGGACTACACCAGCGACGATTTGCAGGGTGCGCAACTGCTCGGGACGGTGAACTCGACGAGCGCCGCGGGGGGGCCCGGTTACTCGCACACCCAATACCTGACGCTTCAAGGCTCCACGCCGCTGCTGTCGCGGATACTCACGGACATGACCGACGTCACGATCAACTGTCCGGTGCTGAAGGTGCACGGACAGACGGGTATCACGGCCGCACTGAAGAATGTGTTCGGCATCATCCATTGTCCGGGCAACTTTCACACAGACCCGCTGAAGGGCCAGGACATGCAATCGGCGTTGCCCGCCATCTACAACATCGGGCCGATTCGCCAGAGTATCAAGTTGACGGTGGTCGATGCGCTAAGGGCGGTGACCAACGGCGACACGGCGAGCGCCCCCAACTCCATGCCGGGACGAATCTTCGCGTCGACCGATCCCCTGGCGCTGGACTACTACGCGCTCGATCTCATCAACCAGCTACGCGCGACGCCGCCCCTTCGCTTGGGCCCCGTCACCTTGCCCCTCGACTGGATGGAAAACGCCTACCAGCTCGGCCTCGGGACGAAGGGCTACAGCCTGGTGACGTTGCAGCCCAACGGCGAGGAGGCCGACCTCGACGGCGGCGCCCCAATCGATGGCGACGTCGTCGACGGGAAAGGCTAGATCTTTCCTGCGACCACAGCGGCAAAAGCAAAAGCCGCCGCCCTGGTGTTCGCGTTGCCAGGCGTGAAGCCGGGCGCAGGGCTGTAGGACGGGCCCATGCTCACCTCGACATAGAAGTCGCCCTGGTAAAAGTTGATCCACCAGTGATCGCCGGTGTCCGCGACGCGAGAGTCGGTTCCGACCTTCGGCGAGCTCGGCTCCGTCCACGTCTTCCCGACATAGAGCGATGCCTTAAGCAGGGCGGTATACAGCCCCGAAGCTTGATCCGCGGTGGGCATCTGCAGGACCTTCACATCGATGGTTGCGCCGTTGGGAAAATTGGTGTCCGTCGGGCTGACATCCGCGGCGCTGAACGTGGTGTTCACATAGGTTTCCCAGGCGAACAGCTTCGGCGTGAAGGGGGACGCGAAGAAATCGGCCGATGCGCCATCAACGAGGTCTTGGGTGCCCTGTTGGGTCGTGGCAGTGGCAGCTCCGTTCGCGGTATCGGAGTTGGACGCGTCGAAGCTCCATCCGGCGACCGCGTTACTTGCCGGGATGATCTCCAGCGCGCTGGTGGAGGCGCCGCCGCCGCTGCCGCCAGTGCCGCCGCCGCTGGGGGTGCTGCTGCCGCAGGCCAAAAGTCCAGCGCCCAAGCTAGCGCAGAAAATGAGCGACACGAAACGAGTCATCGATTCCTCCTTGCAGATGCCGGATGGCCTTGAGTCGAGAACATCCTCGATCCAAGGCCGAGATTATCCACACCTGTTAGTGTCACTGCAAATCCGGAATTACGCTGCGGTTGCCCTTGATCAGGTGGGGCCGCACGGCATACGCTCTCCGCCAGCCGTGCGCATCGTCGTTCTTGTAGTTCTCGCGTTGTTTCCTCCGACCCTGATCGGTTCGCTTCTGTGGCAGGGACGAAAAGCCCCACCGCCGGAAAAGGCACCCGTCGCGGCTCGCCCGAGCGGGCAAGAGGCCGACGCTGCCTTGCGCGCGCTCTTCGACGTGCAGTTCACCGGCGCCAAGGTGAAGGACAAGGTCGCGCTTTACGACGAGAAGGGACTCTTCGACTACATTGACGGGGCGGCACCGATTTTCATCGACCGGCATTTTCGCAAGCTGGGCGCGGCGGAGCTGTCGACGCCCGAAGGCAGCGACCTGGTCTGTGACGTGTACGACATGGCCACACCCGAAAACGCGCTGGCCATCTTCAACGCGGAAAAGTCGGCCTCTGCCAAGGCCGTCGAGGGTTTTCCCGATGCCATCAGCGGGCCGATGTCGTTCGTCTTCCACCACGCACGCTACTACACCAAGTTGACCGCCTTCGACGCCAAAGCGGAAGCCGTGCTTCCTGCCGTGGCGCATGCTCTGAAGGAGACGATGAAATGAGCGACGGCGAGAAGCACGACAGCGCCGACGTGGTCCGGGAAGCACGCTTGCGCGGAAGTGGAAAAAATGCCGACTCGGCCGAAACGGAGACGGAACGCCGGGCGATCTTGCGCGTGGGTCTCACCGCGGCCATTGCCTGCGGCGCGGTTGGGCTTGGCCTCGGGCTGCGGGCGCGCGAAGGCCACGGAAAAGGCAAGGTACTGCCCAAGCTGAGAGATCACCGGGTGGAAAAGGTCGCTGGCGCGGTGGAAATGGCGATCGCGCGCGGCCCCGACGCCGCGACGAACGTACGCCGCGCGGTCACGGCCGTCGGCGGCATGGGCCGCTTCGTGAAGAAGGGCGACCGCGTCGTCATCAAGCCCAACATCGGCTGGAACCGACTGCCTGAACAAGCAGCCAACAGCAATCCCGACGTGGTCGCGGAGGTGGTCAGACTGGTGGCCGCAACCGGGGCGTCGAAGATCTGGGTGACCGACGTCTCCGTCAACACCGCCGAACAGTGCTTCGCCCGCTCCGGCATCGAAAAAGCCGCCAAGGCCGCTGGCGCGATCGTGGTCCATCCCGAAACCACCGCATTTCGCGAAGTCGATGTCTCGGGCAAGCTACTGCATACCGGCGACATCCTGTTTCCCTTCGTCGAAGCCGACAAGGTCATCAACGTGCCCGTGGTCAAGCAACACGGGCTTTCCGGCGCGACCATGTCCATGAAGAACTGGTACGGCATGCTGGGAGGACAGCGCGTGAAGCTGCACCAGAACATCCACCTCTCGATTGTCGACCTAGCCGCCATGATCAAGCCGACCCTCACCATCATGGACGCCACCCGCATCTTGCTCGCGAACGGCCCCACCGGCGGCAGCCTGGCCGACGTCAAGCAGATGGACACCATCGCCGTCGGCACCGACGAAGTCGCGCTGGACGCGTTCGGCGCCAGTCTGCTGGGACTTTCGCCCGCGGATTTGGGATTCATCGTGGAAGGCATGAAAGCGGGACTTGGCACCATGAATTGGCGCAGCCTGAAAACCGAGGAGCTGGGAGGTTAGCCATGTTCCTTTGGTTGCGTAGGTCGTACCAAGCCATCTTTCTCCTCTTTTTCCTGTTTCTGGTCTTCTCCGCCACGTCGATCTACATCCGCGGCTACGACGTGCAGTGGTTCCTGGAAATCGATCCGCTGGTTGCCCTGACCACAGCGCTCTCCTCGCACGTCCTGCACAAGGCGCTCTGGTGGTCGCTGCCCCTCATCGTGCTGACCCTGGTTTTCGGGCGATTCTTCTGCAGCTGGATGTGCCCGATGGGCGTGCTTCACCATTTCCTCGGATTTCTCGGGCGTAAGCGCAAGGTTCTGCAAAGGGTCGAGCAAAACGCGCCGCGCTCGTCGCACAAGATCAAGTACGCCGTCTTGGCGGTGATGCTGGGCCTGGCCGCCGCTGGCAGCACGCAAATCGGTCTCCTCGACCCCATCGCATCGACCTGGCGAGGCTTTTCCACCTCGGTGATTCCCGCCGCCAGCAACACCGCGTTTGGCCTCTACCAGGGCGAGCGCCACTTCCAGTGGGGCACCTTCATCACCCTGGTCTTCTTCGGCGCCCTGGCCCTGAATTTCGTATATCCGCGCTTCTACTGCCGCGTGCTTTGCCCGCTCGGCGCCTTCCTTGGCCTGCTCTCGAAGTTCTCGCTTTTTCGCATCAGCAAGGACCCGAGCAAGTGCAACGAGTGCGACGTGTGCGGGGCCGACTGTCAGGGCGCCGCCGATCCGCAGGGGACCGTGCGCGCCACCGAGTGCATGGTGTGCCTCAACTGCACCAAGGGCTGCAAGCGCAACGGCATCGCGTACCGCTTCTTGCCGTCGCTAAAGCTTTCGCGAAGCGAGACCGATCTCTCACGGCGCAAATGGATCACCGCCGGTGTCGCTGGTATTGCTGCCGTGCCGCTCATGCGCGCCTCCGACGGCGTGGACCCGCGCCCGAATCCCGCGCGCATCCGCCCGCCCGGCGCGCTCGACGAGCCCGACTTCCTCGCCAAGTGCCTCAAATGCGACGCATGCATGAAGGTGTGCCCGACCAACGCCCTACAACCGGCGCTCTACGAGGCCGGCTTCGAAGGGTTCTGGACGCCCATCCTGATCCCGCGCATCGGATATTGCGAGCACAGCTGCGTGCTGTGCGGCCAGGTCTGCCCGACCGGCGCCATTACACACCTGAAGGTCGCCGACAAGGTGGGCGACATGCCGAACAAGCCTCCCGTGCGCATCGGCTCGGCCTTCTTCGACAAAGGCCGCTGCCTTCCCTGGGGCTACGGCACCGACTGCATCGTCTGTGAGGAGGTTTGCCCGACCTCGCCCAAGGCCATCTACTTCAAGGTCGAGACCATCACCGCCCGCGACGGTACACAGAAGACGCTGAAATTTCCCTACATCGACCTCGACCACTGTACCGGCTGCGGCACCTGCGAGAACCGTTGCCCCGTCGTGGATCGCGCCGGC
>PMLH01000548.1 GCA_003159055.1 Myxococcales bacterium | reverse complement strand
CACCATCACCGAGGTCCACACGTCGACATCTTTTTGCGTGTAGGCCACGACGATGGGTTTGCCGGTGGTTCCGCTGGAAGCGTGCAAGCGCACGACCTCTCGCAGGGAAGTGGCAAACAGCCCAAAGGGATAGGTGTCGCGCAGATCGACCTTGGTGGTGAAGGGCAGCTTCGCGATGTCGGCGAGCGACTGGATGTTCGCCGGAGAAAGGTTCCGGCTCTCCAGGCGCTGGCGGAACAGCTCGACGTGCTGGAAGGCATGCCGGACGATGGTTTGCAGCCGGTCAAGCTGCAGCTTGCGCAAAAGCGGCGCGGGCACGAAGTCGGGGGCGCTGGCGGGGTGGAAGGTCGGCTTGGCGTCGGCGTTGGTCATGGCGTCTTTCCGATGGCAAAGGCTTGCAGGTTGGCTGCGTGAAGCTTCTCGGGAAGGGCGGCCTGGATNNGCCGCGTGCCACAGATTGTCTGCAAGATCGAGGTGGCGCGCAAGGGCTCCGAGCAAGGCGACGTTCAAACTCTTCTTGCTCGAGAGCTTGGCCTCGTCGACCACGCCGGGCTCGACCAGGACGCCGTCCGCCTTCAGCATGGGGCGTGCAATCTCGACTTGGCTTGGCGCCAGCACGACCAGGTAGTCGGCCTGGCCGGGCGGAACCATGGGCGAAAGCACCTTGCTGCCGAAGCGCACGTCGCTCGATACCGAGCCGCCACGTTGGCTCATGCCGTGGATTTCGCTCTTCTTCACGTCGAAGCCGGCGCGGAACACGACGTCGGCGAAGATGTCCGAGGCCTTGAGCACGCCTTGGCCGCCGAGGCCGGCGATGACGACGTTGGTGGTCCTGCTCGTTGTCTTACTTGTTGTCTTACTTGGGGACATTGGCAACTTTCTCCCGGGCTTTGATTGCGCCCGCGGCGAGCAGGCAGGGGCGACGGGCGATGATGAGGCTAAGCTCGTCCTTCGCCAGTGCTTCGCGCACGATGCGCGCGATGTCCGCCGATTCGCGGATGGGGTCGATTTCCACGATGTTCTTGATTCCGATCGAACGGGCCAGGTCTTCGAACACCACGCGGCCGGTGCCTTCGTGGTTGAGGCGGCGGCCGGTTCCGGGGTGCTCTTGCAAGCCGGTCATCGCGGTCGTGCCGTTGTCGAGGATGATGAGCACGTGCCCCGTCGGTGGCGGGTTGTAAACCATCTCGACGAGCCCGGTGATGCCGCTGTGGACGAAGGTTGAGTCACCGATCACGCTGACCACGCGGCGGGCTTGTTCGGGCGGCAGGGCATGGCGAAGGCCAAGGCCCACGCCGATGGAGGCGCCCATGCACACGCAGGTGTCCATGGCCGAAAAAGGCGGCAACACGCCAAGTGTGTAGCAGCCGATGTCGCCCGAGACGATACAGTCGAGCTCGTGCAGGGCTTCGAAGACGTTGCGGTGCGGGCAGCCGGGACAAAGCTCGGGCGGCTTTCCGGCGGGTGGCGCGGCCTCGGGCGAGGTGTCGCGCGCGACGATGCGGCGGACGCGGTCGACGTTGAGCTCGCCGAAGCGGTACATCTCGGGCTTGTTCTCGACGGGAATTCCGGCGGCGCGTGCACCCTCGACCAGGAACGGGTCGCCCTCTTCCACCACCAGGCAGCGGTCGACCGATGCCGCAAAGGCGCGCATGGTTTCGATCGGCAAGGGGTAGGTGAGGCCAAGCTTGAGCACTTTCGCCGTCGGTTCTGCCTCGCGCACGTGCTGGAAGGAAACGCCCGCGGTGATGATGCCGAGCGCTCGGCTGCCCTCGTCGACGACCAGGTTGGGGCCTTGCTGGTCGTTCCACGCGGCGATCTCTGCCAGCTTTCCGCGCAAGCGTTTGTGCGCCGGGCGGGCGAAGGCAGGAATCATCACGCGCCCGGGGACGTCGCGCACGAAGCTCGGCGTGGCCGCGGGAGGAACCGGATATCCCGGCGTTTGCAAGATGGTGGCCGAGTGGCACACACGCGTGGTCATGCGCAGCAGCACCGGCGTGTGCCAGCGCTCGGACAGCTCGAAGGCTCGCAGGGTGAAATCATAGGACTCTTGCGAATCGGCGGGCTCCAGCATCGGGATCCCGGCCGCGACGGCGAAGCGGCGGTTGTCCTGCTCGTTCTGGCTGGACGCCATGCCTGGGTCGTCTGCCGAGACGATCACCAGCCCGCCACTCGTGCCGGTGTAGGCAACAGTGAAAAGGGGATCCGCCGCGACGTTCACGCCGACGTGCTTCATGGTCACCAGCGCGCGCGCTCCAGCGAAGGCCGCGCCGATGCCGACCTCCAGCGCCACCTTTTCGTTGGGCGCCCACTGGGCGGGCCCCCCCAGGGCGTCGAAGGCTTCTAGGATTTCGGTCGACGGCGTTCCCGGATATCCGGTGCCGAGTCTGACGTCCGCGTGAAGGGCGGCTAGGGCTACCGCCTGGTTGCCGCTGCCGAGCCTGCGAACGACATCTTGCTGCTTTGACATAGAACAGGTACCTCGCACGCCGGACCTTGGCTTAACCGCTCCAAGGAGACAAGAGGGATCTGCAATCCAGCGACAAGCGCAGCGACGTCGCGGGGGCACCTGGGGGCGTACGCGGGATTTTCCTCAATGGACCGCGCATTGTAGGCAGGGATCGAAGGAGTGGACCACCCGGATGGCCTCGATGGGGTCTGACGGGTCAGCCAGGCAGACACCCTGCAGAGCTCGCTCCATGGGCCCGGCCCTGGCCTGCTCGTCGCGCGGTGATGCATTCCAGGTGGTAGGCGCAACCACGGCGTAGTGGCTGACGCGCGCCTGTTCGATGGACAACCAGTGCCCGAGGGCGCCGCGGGGACCTTCGGTCAGGCCTGCGCCGGCGCCAGACACGGGCACGATGGGGAAGCTGGGCAGAGCTGTCCTCGAGGGCTGGAGCTGTGCGATCCACGCGGCCACAGAGGCAGCGAGCAGTGAGGCCTCGCCTTGACGAGCCCTATGTCTGGCCATGACGCCTCGGCTGCCCGGATCTCGTCCGGACAACACGGCGCGCGCCAGGGGGCCGACTTCGCAAGGGACGCCTGCCCATCGAGGAGCCTTGATCCAGGAATAGGCTTCGGCGCGATCCATAGCCGGGTCGTTCGGGCTGGCCGCAGGGGATGCGGAGGGGCCGGGGGCATAGCGTGAGTGGGCGGTTGATTCGGTGATGGCGCTCGCGTTCAGCCCCGGCGGCGCTTCGCTGTCAGAGGGGCAACAACCCGCGCGTAGGAGTAGGAGGCCGTCTTCGTCGGGAAACGCACCAAAGCTAAGCAACGCCGTCCCGGAGACTCCCAAGGATTGGTAGGCAGGAAACGCACGAGCCAATGCTTCCATGTCTGCGGCGTAGGGACCGTCGACGAACGCTTTGATCTGGGCTGCGACGGCGGCTAACTCGGCGAGCATCGTGCTGCTCGGCAGGACGGTGGCGCCGCCCGGAACGATGCCTGGCGCATGGGGCATCTTGCCCGCGAGCGATACAATGATCTCGTGGCACGCGCGACGCGCGCGGAAGGAGGCTTCCCCATGCTCAGCCAATTGCTGGCAGTCGAGCTGTTCTCCGCCCTTCCAGGCGTGCGGACGACTGCGTTCCTGCCAGCTTCCGGTGGCTGACCATCCTGTCACGTAGTCTGGCAGCGACAGAGAGTAGAAATGAAGCAGGTGTGAGTCGATGAAGTTTGCCGCCTGAACGATGTTGCGTACCAGGCGTGCCGGCGTGTTGATGGCCACGCGCGCTGCCTGCTCGAAGGCCTCACACGCGGCGCGGGCGTGGGGAATGGGACAGACACCGCAAATGCGTTGGGTGATGTGGGCGGCGTCCCGTGGGTCACGACCTCGCAACACTTTCTCCAGCCCCCGAAACGACGTTCCTGAGGAGCGTGCCCGAACAACGACGGCCCCCTCGATATCGAGCTCAATGCGGAGGTGTCCCTCAACGCGGGTCAACGGATCCAGCACCAGGGTGGTCACGGAGTCTTCGGGAGAGCGGAGTAGATGGGCGACACGGGCTGTCCTTCAGACCCGACATCGACTCCGTCGACATTCGGGCGCGCGTCGAGAAAGCCAGGCGTGGTGCAGGCCATGCAGGGATGGTTCACCTTGATACAGTACGATCGCCCTTGCCACATCCGGGTCGGACAGTCCCCCCGCGCCTGGATGCCTTTGCAGCCAACCCTGAGGAGACAGCGAGTGGGATCGCCCGGCGTCTGGGCGAAATCTCGGGCAGCAAAATGGGGACGCCGCGGACATCGCTCATGAACCGTTCGGGAAAAGATCGCAGTGGGGCGTCCGTGGGTGTCGAGGTCAACCGACTGACCGCCGAGCAGAGGAATGAGTGTGCTGGTGATCCACGACGGGTTGGGTGGACAGCCCGGAACGCGAATGGGCGTACGCCCGATGACCTCAGCAAGGGACACCTGAACGCCTGTGTTCGGCGCGGATCCCGGAATGCCGCCATAGCTGGCGCACGTGCCCAGGGCAACCACGCTGGCGGCACGGGCGGCGAGCCCGGACACCAGCTCTTGCGCCTCATACTCATGACCATCCGGGCCTGTGGCCAACGTGGTCATGCCGCTCGACGTCCCGACGGGAATGACTCCGTCCACGACGAGCACGAACTTCGAAGATGACCTAGCGCCGGGGCTGAGCAAGCACAGCAGTCGGGCGATGGCAGTCGTGCCAACACTGTCCATGAGGGTCTCCTGGTACGCAAGATGGAGATGCGGGACCAACGCCTCGAAGGGCGGTGCGACCACGGTGAGCAGAGAACCTGCACATCCAGTGCAAATACCCGTCTCGACCCAAAGCAGTGGAATTCGGTCGTCGATAGGGTCCGGAAAGATGGGGCGACCTGAAGTGGCGTAGTTCACGCCTTGGTCGTGGTGGCACCCGGCGGAAGGCAGTAGGCAGCGTACGGAGAGTCCCCCAACGGTCAGGCGAAGGAAGTCCCGTCTGGTCAGGGCGACGGCCTCGTGAGCAGTAGCCCCATCCTGCCCTAGCTCCGGTGGCAAGTGGCGCATGAAGGCTGCTCTCCGTGCTTGAGGTCGATGTGGCAGGACCGGCATGGGCCACCTTGCCAAACCCCAAGCTCATGTGGCATTGCCGGCGGCCAATCCCCGTAGTCGCGAGCCTGGTGGCAGGAATAGCAGCCGGCCTCGCCCAGATGGCCGACCGGTTTGGCTCCCAGAGCTCCGCGCTGGTGACACAGAGAGCAGGCGGACTCGTTTCCGCCTCGATGAGGCATCAGCGCTGGGTACAAGCCCCAGACGAGGATCTTGTGGCACGCGGTGCAGGTGTCGCGCATGTTGCGGTGCCCGCTCCTTGGGGCTCCGGCCCGCCCCACGTGGCAGCGCTGGCAATAGTCGCTGTTGATGGCAGCAATACGATGAGGAATTGCGGGATGACACCCGCACAGCAGCAGTGCCAAGCCCAACGCTGGCGGTCCCGACTGTAGCCGCCCGACTGTGCCAGTTCTCATGTCCTGGAGCTCCTCAAGGCTTAGAAAGTCCTGATTCGTCCGGCTTGGGCTTCTTCGTGCGCAAGCGTGGCAACAATCGTCGNNTCGAGCATCATCGCCTCTTCGTCGCCCACGCGGGCCCAATACATCGCCGTGGTCGCGCCGATCTGCAGAAGCGCGAGCAGAAGGTTCGCCGTCGACAACGCAATTCCGACGGGCAAGATGAAGAAACCCGTGTACATCGGGTGGCGAATGCGGCGATAGGGACCCGAGCTGATCAAGCGGTGGTTCTCACGGAGCTCTAGAATTCCGGACCACTGGCGGCCCAAGGTTGCGTGCGTCCACCAGACCATTGCCACGCCCGCGAACGCCACCGCCACGCCGAACCAGCGCAGCGCGACTGGCAGGTGGACATGCGCGAAGT
>PMLH01000312.1 GCA_003159055.1 Myxococcales bacterium | reverse complement strand
CTTGGCCTCGTCGAGCCAGCCCTTGAGGTTCTCGACGGCTTTGATGTCGCTCAGCCAAACGCCCGTCGGATACTGCGCAGCCTTGCGCAAGAGAGCCGCCTCCTCCGGGTGCCTTTTCGCCGTGGCTTCGACCAGGGCGGTGTACTCTGGGTTGAGGAAGAAGGCCGCGTCCTTGAAAGGATTGCCTCGCGCGGCGATCTTTGAAGATGTGTCGGCGGGCCCCACACCGCCGAGGCCCCCCGCGCAGCCTGCGGTAGCCAAGAGCGCTGCCATGATTGTGCCCACAAGTGGTTCTTGCATCGTACGTTCCTCCTGATGAATTGCCCTTCAGCAAGCGGCGTACCACGCAAGGCACGGATGGCAGGTGCGAGAATCGCTCAAATAGCCGACAGAACCAGCAGGATCGGTCCACGGACCCTTGCCATGGACGTCCAGGTCGGACGTACGACGGACGTCCGTCGCTCAATCCGTCAGCGGCGGATTCGCGTTCAGCGCAAGCTCGAGGGCAAGCTCAGGGAACCAGGTGCCCGCGGCCGGATTGACCATGCCCCACAGCGGATCGAAGTGTTTCTGCCCATCGCCCGCCAGTCCCCACGGGTTGTATTGCGAATAGTCCCAGGCGCGCACCCCACCTGCGATGTCGCACGAGCCGTCGGATTCGCCCACGGTCTTGATCCACAAATAGGCGTCCACCAGCGGCACGCCGGTGTCGGTGGTCGGCCGCAGCCCCACGCCCATGCCAGGCGGGTTGCACCAGGCGCCGATGCCCAAGCCAGCCAGCACCGACGGCGGTTGGTTGTATGGCGGGTTGCCGTAGCGATCGATGATCAGCGGGCCGCGCCCATTGCGACTGGTGTCGATAACAAAGTGGGCCAGCGAAGCAATCCCGCGGCTCGCCCCGGCGGCATCGACGTGCGCCTTGTACCAGCGTTCGGTCTCGGCCCAGCCTGCCGGGTCCTCGCTCTTGCGCCCCAGCGGCTGGCCGGCACAGCGACGGAATGCCGACGGCGTTCCCTTGGCCTCGTCCAGTTCCGTGGCGTAGTAGATGCACTTGGAAATCCAGGTGCCGTAGGCGATGGAATGTGGGGTGGAGCGAAAATTCGAGACGTTGGTGGCAAAGCCTTGCGAGCCGAGCACGCCGCTCTTCCACAACCGATACGCGGCTTCTCCGACGGTCAGCCAATCTGCATGGGCGCCATCGAGATAGACCCAAGCATTGGGTGCATCCTTGCGCAAACGTCGGACGGCGTAGCCGACCTGCGCATAGGCCTCGTCGGGCGTTGCCCCCGGCGCCATGACGGTGTTGCCCCTGCCGTCGGTGACTGTGGGTCTGCACCAGTCTTGCGTGCCATTGAGGCTGGTGTTGTTGGGAAGAATTCCGGTGCTGTCGGGCTCGAGGATCACGACCGCTCGCTCGTTGCCAATCCCGGCAGCGAAGCCGTCGATCCAGGCTTGGTATGCAACCGTGTCCTTGGCCCCACCGCCACTGAATCCTGCGCAGTCGCGGTAGGGACGGTTGAAGGCAGCCAAGATCGGGATGCTTCGGTCGTTGGTGGCGCGCGCGATGGTGTTGCTGACGGCACTGCGAACTTCTTCCGGTGTGCCCTTGGAGAACCAGACGGTCTGAGGAACCGACGCCATGGCAGTAATGGCGGCGGCCTCGCGGGCGGAATTCGCCTTGGCCAGTTCGGCGATCTGCTGAACTTCCCCGGAATTGGGAGGGGGAACGAAAAAGCGACTGCTTGGAGCCAGTGGTTGCGGGAGCACCGGGGGTGACGATTTCCGTGCCATGCGATAGGCAACCGCGAGCCCGACGATTCCCAAGGCAACGAGCGTCGCCGCGCCGACCACGACGCGAGAGCTGAGCCATCGACGATGCCTCGTCTCTGGCGGCGGCGCCGCAGGTGCCGGGGCCGAACCGGTGCGGGCCCCGGTCGGGCCTACGTCGTCCGCCAGCGGCCAGACCTCGCGCTTCGCATAGGGAACCAGCGCCTGCACGAATGCCTCCGCCGTTGGATAGCGTTCCGGGGGTGCGGAGCTCAGGGCGCGCGTGGTTATTGCAATCAGATCGGCGGGCAATTTCGTCCGCTCCGCATCGATGGGC
This sequence comes from Myxococcales bacterium, assembly GCA_003159055.1. The sequence continues at coordinate 3,418 of PMLH01000312.1, read as the reverse complement.
AGCGCCGGCTGGGTACAGATGTGATGGAGGATAGCGTTGTGCGATTCGCCTGGGTGTGGCTTCTGCCCGGTAAGAAGCTCGTACAAGACCGCGCCGAGCCCATAAATATCGGTTCGGTGATCGACGGTCTTCTCGCCACGGGCTTGCTCGGGCGACAAATAGGCTGGCGTGCCCAGGATGGCGCCGGTCTGGGTCTCGGCGCTCTCGGCCGCGGCCAGCTTCGCGATGCCGAAGTCCAGCACCTTGACTAGGTCGGTGCCGTCATCGCGACGGCAGAGGAACAGATTCTGCGGATTGATGTCGCGATGGATGATGCCAGCCTTGTGCGCGGCCGCGACCCCGCGGCACGCCTGCACCACGATGTCGCACGCCCGCGAAACCGGAATTCGCCCCACCCGATCGATGAGCGAGCGCAGACTTTCCCCGGCCAGGTATTCCATCACGATGTAGGGTGAGCCGTCCTCGGCAATGCCGAAATCGATGGCCGCGGCCACGTTTTCGTTTTCCAGCGTGCCTGCCACTTCGGCCTCGCGCTGAAACCTGGTCAGGCTTTCCCGCTGGGCTGCCAACTCCTGACGCAAGAGCTTGATGGCGAACCGTCGCCGCACCACCGTGTGCTGCGCCTCGTACACCGCGCCCATGCCGCCCGCCGCGAGATATCGAACCAGTCGGTATTTGCCGCCGACCAACTCGCCATCCCGCCTGGCTTGCAGCCTGTCCGGCCTGTCCATCAATGGGGCTCGCCTTCCTGTCCGCGGATCGCGTCCAGATCGACGGCGTGGCTCTCCATCAGACGATAGGCGCGTTGGCGGGTGATGCCGAGCATGGCCGCGGCTCGCGTGACGTTGCCGCCCGAAGCACGGAGAGCGACCAGCAACGCGGGCAGCTCGATCGGCTCGCTGGCCGAGCCGGCGCTGGCTGGACGTGGAGGGATCTTGCCGGTGACCGCAGCAGAAGCAGCGCGCGGCTCATGCAGACCGATCCGGGGCGGCAGATGGCGCGCGCCCAGCAGCGATTCGCTGGGATGAAGAATCAGCAACTGACGCACCAGCTGCACAATCTCGCGCACGTTGAACGGCCAGTCGTGCACACACAAGCGTTCCACCAGATCGCCTTCCACGGCTGGTGCCTTTCCCTGGGTCTGCTCGCGCAGCACGTGCGAAAATAGATAGGGCACGTCTTCTTTGCGCTGGCGCAGCGGGGGCAGTCGCACCGTCAGTCCGTCGAAGCGCGCCAGCAGATCGGCGCGGAAGCGGCCGTCCCTGACCGCGTCCATCAGCGGCTGCTGGCTGGCCACCACGATGCGCACGTCCACCGGGACCGGCCGCGTCTCGCCGAGCGGCTGGACTTCGCCTTCCTGCAAGACGCGCAGAAGCTTGGCCTGCAAAGGAAGCGGTAAGTCCGAGACCTCGTCGAGCAGCAAGGTACCGCCCTCGGCGCTGCGGAAAAAACCGGGGCTGGCTCGCTCCGCGCCGGTGAAAGCGCCGCGGCGGTAGCCAAAGAGCTCGCCCTCGGCCAATCCCTCGGGCAAGGCCGCACAGTTGACGGCGACCAGCGGGCCAGGCCGGCCGCTCCACTGGTGCACGCTGCGGGTGACGACCTCTTTGCCAGTGCCGGTTTCACCTTCGAGAACGATGGTCAGATTGCTCGGGGCGGCCTGCCGCAGTGGTGCGAGCGCGGCCTGCAAGACCGCCCCGCCGAACAACCCGGGCGCGATTTCGACGAATTCGGAAGGGGCGCTCGCAACCACGCCAATCCATCCGCCGATGCGAACCACATCGCCAAAGCCGAGCTCCGCCGAAACGACGGCAAGTCCATTCACGCGGATGCCGTTGTGGCTGCCCAGATCCACGAGCAGCGGAGTCGGCGTCTTGTCGCCGCGACGAAGCGCTGCGTGCCGACGCGAGACCTCGCTGCCGTCGAGGCGAACCCCACACGATGGGTCGCGCCCGATGATGAGCTCGCCATCGCCCTGCCAGGACAGCCGCGTGGCCTCTGTGCCGGTGCGCGGAAACAGCCACACCAGCGCGAGATCCGCCGAACGTTCGCCACGGCGGGGCGTGCTGCTCTCGGTGATGGTCGTGGTCCCAGAGTCATGCCGCATAACGATGCCAATTCATAGCATAGCTGCGTATCGGCAGACCCACGTCGTTGTGTGCCGGGCCGCTGCCTACTTCGTGCCCGAAGGACCGAGCGCACGCGCGAGAGCACCCAAGAAGGCCAGCAAATCGCCGGGCGCCTGGGTCGCAGCGGCAAACACGCGCTTCATGTCCAGCCCTTCATAGGCGTGCGCGACCACGTTGCGAAATCCAGCCGCACGAACCAGTCGGCCGGAAAGCTCGCGGTCGAGCACGCCCTGGTCGGCGAGCTTGCGGAATGCCTCGCCGTAGCTTGCAGGGGGGCCCAACCCCAACTGCACACATGCTGCCACCGCGAGGTCAATCGCGATCTGCACCGCCTGCCACAGATGCAGGATGACGGCGTCGGAGGCGTCGGTCATTGGCTGCCAATCCTCGCCGCTTGTGGGCATCCGCTCGGACAGGCGACGAAGGTGTCGTTCGATGGCTGCGGTCTTCTCCGCCAGAATGGCGAGGCTGGGACTCATGCGTTCCTGACCCGGTCGAGAATCGCGGCATGAGCGTGGCGCAAGACCGGCTCGATATCGCAATAGAATGACGAGGCATCATATTGGAAACGCCGAAAGGCGCCCTCCGCGCTCTCGAAGAAGGGCTGGCCTTCCACCGCCGCGCGCATGCGCAGCAGCGCGCTCGAGCGCCCGAGGTTGACCAAATCCACATCGTCGCTGGCCAGGATGAGCATCAGCTGCTCGTGTAGCCTGGCGCTGTCGAATGGGTCTTTGGCAAGGTACCCGAAGTCCCAGTCCGAATGCGGATGCACCTGGTTGCGCGCGCGCGAACCGAACAGGACGAGCAGACACAGCCCCTGCTTCGCCATTTCCGGCGCGAGCTTGGTCAGCGCTTCCTCAGGGGACATGCGCGTAGTCTACGCCATTCCAGGGCTACTTTCTGCCGGCAGACTGTGCCGTGCGTTTCAAGCCGGCTTCAGCCCGACGGGATCGTTTTCCCGAAGCGCTGTTTGTGCCAGGCACGCCAATCGTCGAGGCTGCTTTTCGTATGCGCGACTGCTTTCGGAAGCATGAACCGTGGCTACACGGCCCCGGCGCTGGCACGAAGGCGACGGATCGCTTCGGCGACACCTTCCGGCGCACAAAAGATGGATGCACCGGCCACCAGCACAGTCACGCCGGCCTTCACGACGGCCCCCGCGTTCGACGGCCCAATCCCACCGTCAATCTCGATGCTGCAGGCAAGCTTGCGCTCGTCGATGATTTGGCGAAGCCGGGCGGCCTTGGCCAGCACGCTGTCAATGAACTTCTGGCCGCCGAAGCCCGGATTGA
>PMLH01000557.1 GCA_003159055.1 Myxococcales bacterium | reverse complement strand
ACGTCCACGCCGACCTCCTCGCGGCCGGCACTCCCGTGGTGGACCGGGCGCGAGCACCCGTGGGGCACCTGCCTCCCCTCGCCACGCCCGAGCTTCGCCCCTACCAGGAGGCGGCGCTCGCCGCGTGGGAGATCGCCGGCCGGCGCGGCATCATCGCGCTCCCGACGGGCGCCGGGAAGACGCGGACCGCCATCGCGGCGATCGCGAGGACCCGCGCCTGCTCGCTGTGCCTCGTCCCCACGCGCGTGCTCCTCGAGCAGTGGGTGAGCGCCCTGAACGCCGCCGGCCTCTCCGTCGTGGGCCGCTTCGGCGACGGCGACCGCCGCCTCGCTCCGGTCACGGTGGCGACCTACGCCAGCGCCTTGCGCCACGCCGACGAGCTGGGGAACCGCTTCGACCTGCTCGTCGTCGACGAGGCCCACCACTTCGGAACCGGCCTGCGCGACGAGGCGCTCGACATGTGTACGGCGCCCTGGCGCCTTGGGCTTACGGCGACCAAACCAACAGGGCGGTCGGCCGCGCGCCTGGACGAGCTTGTCGGAAGGGTCGTGTACGAGCTGCGCATCGACGAGCTGACCGGGGAATTCCTGGCGCCCTTCGAGACCGTGGTTCTGCACCTGGATCTGACCGAAAGCGAGCGCAGCGAATACGAATCGCTCATGGCCACATTTGGCGATGCCATGCGCAGGTTCAAGCGATTCGCGCCAAACGCCACGTGGGACGAATTCGCCAAGGCGGCAGCGCGCTCGGATGAAGGCCGGCGCGCGATTGCGGCCTGGCACCGCGCACGCAGGATCACCGCATTTCCAACCGCGAAACGCGCGATGGTGGGAACCTTGCTCGATCGGCATCGAACCTCGCGCACCATCGTGTTCACGGCCGACAATCCGACCGCCTACGCTATTAGCAGGGCTCACCTGATCATGCCGCTCACCTGCGACATCAAGCGCAAGGAGCGCGAGCGTGTGCTTTCGCTGTTCAGGGAAGGCAAGCTGACCGCGCTGGCGTCCGCGCAGGTTTTGAACGAAGGCCTCGACGTTCCCGATGCGGAGGTCGGCATCATCGTGGCCGGCAGCCGTGGCGAACGTGAGCACGTCCAGCGGGTGGGCCGCGTGTTGCGCCCGCGACCGGGCAAGCGCGCGCTCGTCTACGAGCTGGTCGTGCGTCGAAGCACCGAGGTCGGCCAGGCCCGCAAGCGAAGGAGCGCCCTTGCTGCCTGAATCTCAGATCCCTTTTCGCATCGTCGACGGCCGCGTCCTGCCCGGCTTTCTCGACGCGCGCGACATCCCTTGGCTGCGCGTGCTGATGGAAGAGGTCGACCGTTTCTGCGGCATGCCGGTGCGGGATTTGCTCGATCGCTTGCGCCAGCCTTTGCCGTGCGCCGCACCGGCGTTCAAGCTTCGCGCCGCGAAGGCGGTGCTGTTGCGCCTGTGGAAGAGCGAGCTTTGTGCCGACGTCGCGCCGGACAAGGCACGCGAAGCCCTTTTCTGTGCGGCGGCCGCACATCCTGCGTCCCGTGCCCTGGCGTTGGAAAGCGCCGCACGTTCCCTGAAAGTGGAGCCCGCCACAGTCGAGCGCGTGCTGTTTGCGGATCTGCCAGGCGAAAAACTGGTGACGGCGCCGGCCACCATCCCATCGCCGAGCGACGTTGCTTTGCGCACCAACCTCCTGGTCGTGCGCAGCCTGCTGTTCCACGCACGCCGCGTCCGCATCAAGGCCGAAGGCGCGATCAGGCCAGTCGTCCGTCAAGCCAAGCTGCGCGGTCTGATCTGCACCGTCACCCACCCGAGAGACGACGAGCGAAGTGAGGACGCCATCCTCGACCTGTCCGGGCCTTTCACCGTGTTTCGCCACACCCTGCTCTATGGCCGGGCGCTGGGTGAGCTGGTGCAATTCCTTCCGCACACGGCTCACTTTCGACTACGCGCCGATTGCGTGTTGCGCGAACAAGAGACCTCTTTGGACCTACAAAGTGGAGATCCGATCTTCCCGGCCGAGCCGCCGAAGCCTTTCGACAGCAAGCTGGAGGCGCGCTTCGCAAAGGATTTCGCGAAGGCCGCGCCCGACTGGGACCTCGTGCGTGAGCCCGAACCGCTCGCGGTCGGCGGCACCATCATCTTCCCCGACTTCTGTCTGCGCCACCGTCTCTTCCCGGAGCGAAGATTTCTGCTCGAAATCGCGGGCTTCTGGACGGCCGACTACCTCCGCCGAAAACTCGCGCTGCTGCGCGAAGCGAACCTTGACAATCTCATCCTTTGCCTCGACGAAAACCGCAGTTGCGGCGACGACGAGCTGCCGCCCAGCGCACGCGTCGTTCGCTTTCGCCGACGGATCGATCCGCAGAAAGTCCTGGCTGCCGCTGTGGAATAGCAAGCCTGGCACCCCTCCCAGGGATTCCATATCAGTCGTCTGGGGAGCGGCCGAGCTTTGCTTGCGGCCGTGAGGCTACCCTGTGGTAACGTTCCTGCCGCATGAAATCCCTGCGCTATGTTCCGCTCGAACGGCTGGATGTACGGCGGCCGGTTCGTAGGTCCCGCTACATTGCCGAGCACTGTCGTGACAAGGTGGTCCTCGACCTTGGCTGCCGCGACGAGACCGCGCTGATGAAATGCGACACCCCCCACTGGCTGCACGGCGAGATTGCCAAGGCAGCCACCAGGGTCATCGGCGTGGACAACTCAAAGGATGTGCCAGCCGAGGGACTGGTCAGCGCGCCTAATGCCAAGATCCTCCGTGGCGACGTGAATTGTCTGCAGGAGGTTGTGCACGATACCGATATCCAGGTCCTGGTTGCAGGCGAGCTGCTCGAGCACTTGCCCGAGCCCTTGGCCTTCCTGCGCCAGCTGCAACGACTGTACGCGGGCCGACAGCTGCTCCTCACGACCCCCAACGCGACTTCCCTGGCCAATGTCATCTTGGCCGCTAGCAAGCGAGAGTCGAACCATCACGATCATCTTCAGATCTTCTCCATCAAGACTTTGAACACTCTTTGTCTGCGCGCTGGCTTTCAGGAATGGGAAATCCTGCCTTACCACGTCTATTTCACCGAGATGATTCTGGCCTCGAAAGGACCACGGCGGTTATTCGTCCAAGCTGCAGAGCACATGGTCAACTGGACAGAGACTGCGTTCCCCATGCTATCAGGAGGCCTCATCCTCCACGTAACGAAGATCTAGCCCGGAAGATGGCTCTATGAGTCAGGACCACGATGTAACCCGCCAATAGCTCAACCCAAAAGGGAAGCATCAGCCAATGTCATCATCTCAGCGCCTTTCCGTCGCGCTTTGCACTTACAATGGCGGTCGTTTCTTGACGGCGCAACTGGACAGCCTGGTTGCGCAGACCAGACCACCCGACGAGTTGGTCGCGTGCGACGATCGTTCCGACGATCAGACCGTGCCATTGTTGGAGGAGTTCGCCAAGCGCTCGCCCTTTGCGGTTCGCATCGTTCGCAACGAGACAAGACTTGGAGCGACCAAGAACTTCGAGAAGGCTATTGGCTTGTGCACGGGTGACGCAATCGCGACCTGCGACCAAGACGACGTCTGGAAGTCTGAGAAGCTTTCGTTCAGCCTGTCCGCGCTTGAGGAGAAGCCGAACTGTGGCCTGGTGTTCACGGACGCGGAGGTCGTGGAAGAAGATCTGCGGCCCAGGGGCCACAGCATGTGGGACGCGATTCAGTTTCGCCCGCCTGCCCGGCAGCAGGTGCGCGAAGGTCGAGCTTTCGAGGTCCTGCTGCGCCAGTGGGTCGTCACGGGTGCAACCATGCTGTTTCGATCGAAATTCCGTCCGTATGTGCTGCCGATTCCATCGCAGTGGACGCACGACGCATGGATTGCGTTCGTCGTCAGTGCGATGGCCCCCGTCGCGATGGTCGAGCGCAGCACGATCCTGTATCGGCAACACGCCAACCAGCAAATCGGGGGCAAGAGACTTACCTGGCGCGAGCTATACGAGATCGCGCGGAATACCGGCCCGGACTACTTCCGCCTGAGCTACGACAGGTGTCTGCAGGCGCAGCAGCAACTGCGGGCACTGTCCCCAAAGCTCCTAGACCAGCAATTCCTCCGCCTCATTGACCGCAAGGTCGACCATCAAAAACGTCGCCTGGCCATCGCCGAGAGCTCATCCCGAATTCAGAAGATCCGTTGGGCCGGCCGCGAGCTGCTGACCGGGGGATATCAGCGCTTCGCCCCCAGCACGTGCGCCCACGCGATGAAGGACATGCTGATGTAGGGGCCCGCTACCCCTTCAAGCAAAACAGCAGCGATTTCTGGGTCCAATCGATGATGGGCGTCCACCAGATGCCAAATAGAATCAGCGCAGCGGAAAAGGCGCCGAGCATGACCTGGTAGCCGACGCGCGGGCGGACCACGACGTCGCCCACGGGCTCGTCGATGAACATCGCACGCACGATGCGGACGTAGTAGTAGAGCGACACCGCCGTGTTGAGCGCGGCGAGCACGGCCAAGGCAACGTACCAGCCGCCGCCGTCGCTGGCGTAGTGATCGAGTACGGCGACGAAGAGGTACCACTTGCCGGTGAATCCAGCGAGTGGCGGCAGGCCGGTGAGCGAGAACAGGAAGATCGCGAAGGTGATGGCCAAGAGCGGGCTGCGCTTGGCCAAGCCCTTGCAGTCGGCGATGGTCTCGGAGCCGGTCGCTTGCGCGATGACGATCACGGCGAGGAAGGCGCCGAGGTTCATCACGACATAGACGAGCAGGTAAATCATCACGCTCTGCACGCCGAGCAGCGACGCTGCAGAGAGGCCCATCAGGGCGTAGCCCGCGTGGGAAATCGAAGAATACGCGAGCAGTCGCTTGAGGTTGGTCTGATGAAGCGCGGTCAGATTCCCGAGGGTCATCGTCACGGCAGAAACGATGCCGACCACGGCGGGCCAGGGAACCTCTTCCAGGCCGCGCGCAAAACCCTCGTGCCCGCCGCTGCCGGCGAGCGCGCTATAGAGCACGCGAATCGCGAGCGCGAAGCCTGCAGCCTTGGGGCCAACCGAAAGAAAGGCAGTGAATGGCGTCGGCGCGCCTTCGTAGACGTCGGGGCACCACATGTGCCATGGCACCGCCGCGATCTTGTAGCCGATCCCGCACAGCACGAAGATGACCGAGACCAGCAGGGCCGCACGCAGGGCCGCCTGACTGCCGGCGAGCGCAGGCACGGCCAACGCGTCGAGCTTGGCGCCCAGCCCTTCCAGGCTGGTCGTGCCGGTAAGCCCGTAGATGTACGAGAGGCCGAACAGCATGATGCCGGAGGCGACACCCCCATAGATGACGTACTTGAGCGACGCCTCAGCCGCGCGCCGGTCGCCAGGCTTGTAGCCGGCGATGGCGTAGCTTGGGAGCGAAACCATTTCGACCGCCAGATAGAGCATCAGGAGATCGAACGAGCTCGCCATCAGGAACATGCCGAGCACGACCGAAATCAGAAGCGCGTAGAAGACGCCAATGCGAGGCGAGCCGAAGTCGGTGGAACGCGCGGCGATGAGAACCGTCAAAGAGCCCGCGCCCAGGAAGAGCCACTTGAAGAAGGTCGCGAAGGGATCGCTGACGATCATGCCGTTGAACATCGCCGTCCGCGCGACCGGTTGAAATGCAAGACAGCCCGCCGCAAGGCCAAAGCAAGCCAGTGCAGCCACGGTCAGAATCAGCACGCGGTACCGGCTCTTCTTCCAACCGAGGTCCAGTAGAAAAAGCAGCAGTATCCCGGCAGTCAGGACCAACTCGGGCCTGAACCAGGCTGCGCTCCAGATGTTGAGATAGAGAGATTTGTCCATGCGCTTCCAATCGGCGAGGAGCGGTTGCGGTCACATGCCCGTTATGCCCTTGATGAGCACGGTGAGCCCCGGATTGATGACGCCCAGGATGGCCTGCGGGTAGAAGCCGAGCACGATGGCGATGGCGCCCAGCGGATAGAGCACGATGCGCTCGCGCCAATTGAGGTCGGGGTAATCCTTGTAGGCTGGATTCAGTTTGCCGAGGAAGGCGCGATGAATCGCCCACAGATAGTACGCGGCGGTGAGGATGACGGCGGTCGCGGATATCGCCGTGAACGTCATCAACGTCGAGAACGATCCCGAGAGCACCAGGAACTCGGAAATGAAACCGCACATGCCCGGCAGGCCGAGCGAGGCGAAGAAGGCTAGGCCGGTCATCGCCGTGTACTCCGGCATCGCCGCGGCAAGACCGCCGAAGCGACCGATCTCGCGATGGTGGGCGCGGTCGTAGATCACACCGACGATAAGGAACAACATCGGCGAGATGATGCCGTGGGAGAACATGTTGAAGACCGCGCCCGAGATCCCGGTCGGGGTCATGGCCGCCATGCCAAGCAGAGTGAACCCCATGTGGCTGACCGACGAATACGCAATCAGCTTCTTGAGATCGCTCTGCGCCAGGCAGACGAAGGCGGCATACACGATGTTGATTACGCCGAACAGGCCAATGGTCCACGCGGCCCATTGGGTCGCATCTGCAAACAGGGGGTAGTTGAAGCGTAGGATGCCGTAGGGGCCCATCTTCAAGAGCACGCCGGCCAGAATNNGATGGCGAAGCCGATGAACAAGGCGACGAAAGCGACCTTGGTAAAGGCGAAGCCCCACACCGCCGGCGAGCGCTCGAACACGCCGTCGGTTCCCTGCTTGGCCAGCTCGAGCAGATTGAAGGTGTGGCCGCTCGACAGGGTCCCGTCGGCCAGCATCGCCGCGTGGCTGTTGTAGTAGATTCCGATGATGGCGAGCAACATCAGCACCGAACCGACCAACGTATAAAGGAAAAACTTGATGGCGGCGTATTCCTTGCGCGGGCCG
>PMLH01000363.1 GCA_003159055.1 Myxococcales bacterium | reverse complement strand
CCATTCCTCGGCCCACACGGCAAAGGGAAAGTCGGTCCAAAGCGCGGGCAGCGAGCGCAGGCGAATTTGCGTGCTCTGTAAAAAGCTTTTGCCGATGAAGCGACCTGAGCCGACTGCGTTCATCGCCTGTCGCGGCTGCCACGCGGTGGCCGGGTCGAGGGCAGGGTTGATGAACGCGAGCACGCGGTTGCGCTGGTAGTCGTGCAAGGCGTATTCCCACAGCGGCGCGATGGCCAGCACCCCGGCGACGATGATGCCGCCCAGGGTCTTCATGCGCAGTCGCGCGATGACCACCACGGTCGCAGAAATCAATCCAATGATGAGCGCGGTTCCCAGATCCGGCTGGGCAGCAACCAGCAAGATCGGCAGCCCGGCCAGAAACAGCGGCACCAGAATGTGGCGCAAAGTTCGTCCGTCGAGCGACGGCGTGTCGTGAATGTATTTGGCGAGCGCGATGATGGTGAGAACCTTCATCAGCTCCGACGGCTGCAAGTGGAACGCCCCGAGGTCGAACCATCGCCGCGAACCGCTGACCACCTTGCCGTGCACGAGCACTGCGACGAGGAGTGCGATGCCCACTTCTGCTATCGTAAATGAAGAAGAAGGAAGAGGAAACCCCATGATGGTATGGCCGCAGCGGCATATTTCATTGCTACAAGTGGTGATTGTGGTCGTGCTCGGACCAGCGTGCGGATCCAAAGGTGCGCTGAGCACAGCGAGCCCGGACGGACCACTCGCCACACCTGGCGCAGGTGGGACCGGTGATGCTGGGGCGAAGGTGGGGGAGGGCGGAGATGCCGCTGGGCAAGGAGGACGTGCCGACATGAGCGCAGACATGGGGGCGCTCAACGATGGTGATGTGTTGTCTGGCGACGCAGCGTGCGATACCGATTTGCTATGGTCGGCTGTTGGGTTCGTCTCGAACGGTGACCTCGACCCCTTCCTGTGCTTCGCCAGCCCGATTGGACACGGGGGCACTCTCACATTTGACAATGAGGGCAAGGTCACCGACATCTCCACGCCCTATATTTTCGGCTTCAGCTCGAAGGAAGCGTGGTTGGCCTGGGTCGCCAACGACCGTTGGCCATGCCTGGCCAGCCAAACCATCCGATACGAGTGTACTAACCCTAACTGCTGTGGCCCATAACTCCGTGGTGTCTGGAATGCCATGCCCAAGTCAATCGATGGGGGGCGCGGGGGCTGCTAATACGCGAACCTTCGGACCGACACGTTCATCACCAGGCCGAGGGCGAGCATGACGGTGAGCGCGCTGGAGCCGCCGTAACTGATGAGGGGCAAGGTCACGCCGACGACGGGCAGCAGGCCGGTGACCATGCCGATGTTCACGGTGATTTGCCAGAACAGCATCGAGGCCACGCCGACGCAGACGGTGATTCCGAATCGGTCGCGGGACTCGCGCCCAATCTTCAGGACCCACAGCACCAGCAGGGCGTAGGCGATGAGCACTGCCACACAGCCGATGAAGCCCCATTCCTCGGCCCACACGGCAAACGGAAAGTCCGTCCAAAGCGCAGGCAGCGAGCGCAGGCGAATTTGCGTGCCCTGCAAGAATCCCTTGCCGATGAAGCGACCCGAGCCGACTGCGTTCATCGCCTGTCGCGGCTGCCACGCGGTGGCCGGGTCGAGGGCAGGGTTGATGAACGCGAGCACGCGGTTGCGCTGGTAGTCGTGCAAGGCGTATTCCCACAGCGGTGCGATGGCCAGCACGCCTGCGACAATGATGCCGCCCAAGGTCTTCATGCGCAGTCGCGCGATGACCACCACGGTCGCAGAAATCAGTCCAATGATGAGCGCGGTTCCCAGATCCGGCTGGGCAGCAACCAGCAAGATCGGCAGCCCGGCCAGAAACAGCGGCACCAGAATGTGGCGCAAGGTTCGTCCGTCGAGCGAGGGCGTGTCGTGAATGTATTTGGCCAGCGCGATGATGGTGAGAACCTTCATCAGCTCCGACGGCTGCAAGTGGAACGCCCCGAGGTCGAACCATCGTCGCGAACCGCTGACCACCTTGCCGTGCACGAGCACTGCGACGAGGAGCGCGATGCCGGCGCCGTAGAGGATATAGCCGATGCGCGAAATGATCCGGTAGTCGAAGCTGGCCACCGCCAAGAAGATCAGCGACCCGCCGGCCAGCCAGGAAAGCTGCTGCGCGAACAAATTGAACTGTCGCTCGCGCACGGCACTCCACAAATTGAGCAGACCCAGCGAAAAACAGACCACCGCGGCGACTGTCAGGGTCCAGTCGAATCGGAAGCGAAGCTTTCGCCAGGAGACCTTGGGCATTATTCCTCTTCCGTTCGTCCGACTTGGCGCGGCTGCGCCTCGTCGGGGCTGGCGGCCGGGGCTGGCTTGCCGCGTTCGGTTTCCCAGGTCGGCTTGTCTGCGCTCGCGCTCAGGCGGCGCTCGCCCTTGTGGGACAGCTTGGGCGGGTTGCGCTCTTCGGGGGGAGCGACGCTGTCGAAGTAGTTTTCTACGATCTCGGCCGCGACCGGCGCCGCAACCGAACCGCCGTGGCCACCGTGCTCGACCAGAACCGCGAAGGCGATGCGTGGCTTGGCCGCCGGCGCGAACCCGGCGAACCATGCGTGGTCGACGCGTTCATAGGGCAACGGCGGCTCGTCGCCGCCGCGCCGGCCGCCCTGGAAGACTTGGGCGGTGCCGGTCTTGCCGGCAATCTCGATGTGGCGCGGGCGTGCCTTGTACGCGGTGCCTTTGGAATCGTAAACCACGCCGAACAGCGCCCGCCGCAAGAACGCCATCGACTCGGGCGAGACCGACACTTCGCGCCGCACGCGTGGCGGGAATTCCTCGATCACTTGTCCCGTTGGCGATTCGACCCGCTCGACGATCTGGGGCAGCCACAGTTTTCCGTCGCTGGCGATGGCGGTGTACAGGAGTGCCATTTGCAGAACCGTGGCGCGCGTGGCCCCTTCGCCGATGGCCGTGTTGAGCGCATGGCCGATGGAGAAACCTTCGTTCTTCGGGTCGGCTGCTGCTTGAGCGCGGTGCCATTCCTCGGTCGGGATGAAGCCGCCTTGCTCGCCGTTCAGGCCAAGCCCGGTCGGCGCGCCCAGGCCGAAGTCGGTGGCGTACTTGGCCATGCGGTTCATCATGCCNNATCGTACAGATTCACGGTCTTGTGGGCCTTGGTGCAGCGGAAACGGCGTCGGCCGACCTTGATGAAGCCGCTGCACTTGACCTTGTCCTCGGGCACGATGACCTTTTCTTCCAGGCCCGAGATCGCCGTGATGGCCTTGAAGGTCGAGCCCGGGTTGAAGGTGTCGGACAAGGCCTTGTCGCGGAAGGGGCGCAGACGGTCGCTGAGCACGCGCGCGATGTTTTCGGGGGAAATGCCCCCCGACATCATGTTCGGGTCGAACGCGGGCTTCGAGGCGATGGCGAGGATGCGGCCCGTGGTCACGTCGATGACGACTGCGGCGGCCGACCGCACCGGCCGAAGCGCGCGCTCCACGATGCGCTGCAAATCGAGGTCGAGGGTCAGCACCACGTTGTTGCCCGGCGACGGCGACTGGCTGACCGGCCCGTCGGTGACCAGATCGGCGATGCGCACGTCGGTGCGACGCAAACCGCGCCGGTTCACCACCACCTTTTCGAAACCCTTCTTGCCACGCAAGTAGGGCTCGAATTGTCGCTCGATGCCGGTGCGGCCAATGCTGTCGCCGGCCTGGTAGCCGTCGTCCTTGCGGGTCTTCAGCTCATCGGGCGAGACTTCGTTCAAGTAGCCGATGGCATGCGCGGCGGTCGTGCCGTAGGGGTAGTGTCGCCGTGGCACCGACACGATGTGGATGCCGGGTTTGTCGAGCGAGGTCTCGAGCTGCGCCATGATGTCTCGGCTGACGTTCTCCGCCACGACCAGCGTACGATCCTTGCCCTTGGTCCCCTCGGCCTTGATGGTCTCCCAGGTCGGGAAGTGCTCGAGATCCGGACCCAGCAGGGTGCGCAGGCGATCGTAGGATTCGCGCGTGAGCTGCGAAGGTAGGACTTCGACGTTGTAGGAAGGCACCATGGTGGCCAGCACCCGGCCTTTGCGGTCGCGGATCTGCCCACGCGGAGCATGCAGGGGAACCGTGCGAATGATGTTCTCGGCGGTCAGACGATAGAAGCTGTCGCCTTCGATGACCTGCAAATAGAAAAGGCGGATCGCCAGGCCCAGGAACACCAGCGCGACGGCGACCGATAGAAACTGGCTTCGGTGGCGGATTTCAGGAAGCTCGGCGTCCTGTCCTGCAATTTCCATCAACGACAAGGCGGGATCTCTCAGCGTTGAGGCATGCCTTGCCCGAGCGCGCGTGCGCGACGGCGCGCGAGCCCGACCCGCAGCAAGGCTGGGTCGAGCCGGCCGTCGAGACGGGCCAGCAGCCAGAGGACCGCAGGACCAAACACCGCCGTCAGCAAGCCTTCAAGGGGTGCCTGGCGAAGTCCGCCGTAGCCGCTCTCCGGGCTGATTTGCGCGCGCACCACGACGATCAGGAACGCGGCAATCAGGCTGGCGACGAACGACGTCGCGGCTTTCAGCACGACGCCGCGCACGGCCAGCCGCCACGCCAAGGCGCGCGCGATCAGCGCCATGGTGACGAAGACGAACGCGTGCACGCCGCGGGGAGCGCCGGAAACCAGATCGAACAGGTAGCCCATACAGAATCCCACCATGGTCGCCGCGCCGGGGGCCCATTTCAGCGGCGCCATGCCGACGTAAAGAACCACGAGCAGCCCAAGGCTTGGCGTGACCAAGTGCACGGGAGAGAATTCCATGACCGTCGACTGCAAGAGCAGGAGCAAAAGGCCGACGAGGAGAGTTGCTATCGAACGCATCAGCGATACACCGTCAGTCCATGGGCTGGTTGAAGCGGCTTCTTGCTGCCGGATTCAGGATCGGCGGCCGGCGCGGGCGCAACCACCACCATCACTTCCGAAAGCCGACCGAAATCCACGTCGGGCGTGACCTCGATGTCTTGGGTGAGGCCTGCCGTATTCCTCACCAGCTTGCTGATTTTGCCAACCGGAAGATCGCGCGGGAAACCACCCAAGCCGCTGGTCACGACCAAGTCGCCTTCCTTGGCCTGTTCGCCCTGCATGAGGTACTCGATGG
>PMLH01000402.1 GCA_003159055.1 Myxococcales bacterium | reverse complement strand
CAAGGTGGGCAAGGAGCTGCGCGAACGGGTCAACCAGGGACGTATGAAGACCACCGCAGGCCACGCTGCGGTGCCTCCCGTGCAACCGAACCAGCCACCTTCCGAGTAGGGATCTACGAGCGAGCAAGCTTGACCACGAGTCCGCGCTCGCCATCTACGAGAACCAGATCGCCCTCGTGAAGAAGTCTGCTTGCCCCGCTCGCGCCGATCACGGCTGGAATGCCGCGCTCGCGGGCCTGCGCCGCCACGTGGTCGAGCGGCCCACCGGTCTCGGTGATGATGGCGGCTGCCGCAACCAGTGGTAGCTCAGTCGGCAGGAGCGTCTGCGCGAGCAGGACTGCGTCACCCGGCAGGGCTCGAAAGCACCCTGCTCGGTGCGAGACGATGCGTCCGATAGCGTTGCCGCCGGTGCCGTGCCCATGCACGGCCTTGTCGTCGCCGGAGAAGGAGACCGGCGGTGGGACCTTTCGCGTCGCTTGCCAAGAGGCGCTACCCGCAGCCGCCACGGCGTGCAGGTCGACGTTGGCAGCAGAACCGCCGGCAAGCTCTCTTACCAGGGGCAGAGGCAGAAGAAAGACCTCGGCTGCATCCGCGAGGTGGCCGGCGCTTACCAGCTGTCGTCCCGTCGAGAGCAGCGCTCGCCGTACCACGGCTTGTGCCCGGGCGTAGAGCCAATCGTCAGCCTCCGAGAGGGAAATCGCCTCTCGCGCGAGGGAAAGCAGGCCACGCCAGGCGCCTCGCTGGGCATCGGCCAGGCCAGCCTCGACGTGGGCATTCGCCGCTCGCCAGTCGACCACCGAGGCATCGGTCGAAGCCGTCCCGTGCTCGAGCAGGAGGGGCGATGGATCTTCTGCGTAGGTCGGCGTCGAGACGTCCCAGACCGGGGATTCGTCTCCGAACAGCGCAAGATAGTTCGCGCGGGCCTGCGCGCGTTCGGGGTCGGTGGCGGCCTGTCGGATGGCCGCGACAAGGCGGCGCCGCTCTTCTGCCATCGACGGTACGCCCGAGCCGAGGGCGGCAAGCAGCGGCAGCTCCGCTGGCGCATGCGCGCGAAGAAAGCCATGGAGCTCAAGGCGGGCGCGCTTGAGCGCCGGTTGAAGCACGCCGAAGATTCGCTCGACCACCGAGGCAAAAAGCGCAAGCGCTGCTTCCAGTGCCGGCGCAGCCCCAAGCGCGGTCAGCCGCGCTTCGAAGTCGACACGCAAGGCCTCGAAATAGCCGCCTGCTGCGCAAGGTTCTATCACCGCGGGAAGAGGGCGCTCGTCCCTGGCATAGAAAAGGTAACCGCCGAGCACGCGCTGCCTGATACCGGTCCGGCACCGCTCGTCGACCAAGTCCACCAGACCGGCCTGGGCGGGCGAGAGCGGCAGCGGATTGTGGGCCACGTCCCAGCGCCAGGCCGTTGGGTCTGCGGCTGATCCGGGAAGGTCCTTCCATCCTTGCCATGGGACCGGCGCTCTTTTCGGCTGGAAGGGCCGCACCTGCAGGTAGACCAGGCCCTGCGTGGCCAGCACCCATTCGACCTCCACGGGTCCGAGCGCCTGGGCAAGCTTCGCCAAGCTCGCTCGCAGTTCCGCCCTGGTCTCTGCAGAGAGCGATCCGCGGCGGAGCATCAGCACCGGCTCAGGCGTGGTGCCGGGCGCGAAAGCAGCGCTGCCCTCGGCTTCGCCCGAAACGTAGGCGTGGACCACAACCGCGACCGGCGGATCGGCAGAATTCCTTCCGTGCGCGATCGCATACGCGGCCGCACCTGGCGACACCGCGGAACAAAGGACGCGTCGGACCGCGTTTTCCACGCCAGCCATCGGGACATCGACGGAGGACTCGTACACGCCGGCAGCCAGCGCCCCCGCCACGTCTTCGCTGGCGAAGGAGGAGCGTACGGAGAACCTGTCGGCACCGATGCCGCGGAGCCTGGATGCCACTTCGTCGAGAAATCCGTCAGGCCACGGTGCCTCTTCGATGTCCGTCCGCAGTTGGTCGAGCATCGCCAAGGTGGCATTGTCGAACTGTCTTGGCGCAAAGACTCTCGGGCAGACAGCTCGAAACAGCGCATCGGTGATGACGAAGCCGGGCGGCGTCGCAAAGCCGCCAGCGGCAAGCCTTGCCAGCGAACGAGCTTTTCCGCCCAAACTCGCATCCGCGGCGTCGAGGGCTGCAAAAAAAGACATGGCGTCAATCTAGCAGTCCACCGGCGGGTTTCCGGCGGATTTGCGATTGCCGCTCCAGCGGGCGGACCCTATAGTGCGCGGCATGCGCGGTCCGTTGCTCTCAGGAACCCTCGGCAGCCAGGCGACTCTCGCCCGGGTGTGCAGCCTGGTGCGGGAGCATTCGCCGGTGGTTGTCCTGTCCACGCTCTGGCTGGCAGAAACCCTTGCGACCGAAATTCCCGTCGTTGCCCTGGTTGAGGAGGAAAAGCGCGCGGCGGCGCTGCGAAGCCAGAAGCGCGCCCGCAAGCTAGGGTTGCCGCTTTCTATCGTGATGGCGGCATCTGAGCTGCCGCTCTCGCCCGGGTCGGTCGGCGTGGTGCTGGTCGACAGCTTGGTCGACATCGAAGAGCCGAGCGCAGCAGCCGAGTTGCTCCTCGGCGTCCTTCCGACCTTGCAGCCAGGCGGCATCGTCATCTCGCTCGACGCGACCAAGAACCCCGACCTGGAGTCGCGCGTCTCAAGCATGTTTCTCGCCGCCAGCCTCACGCACATCGCGCAGATGCGCCCGCGTGAGGGTGCCTTGCTGACGGTGGCGCGCGCACCGCATGCGGCGGTCACCGCTGCTCGCCTGGGCGCTCTTTCTGCGTAGCGCGACCGGAAGCTCGATGAAGGTCACGCGCATTCGAAGGTTGTGAAGATGCGCCGCTCGCTCTTGGCGCTTGAAATTTCTGTGGCCGTGCACGTCGCCATGGTCATTGCCGCGGTTGGGGTCAGCACGTGGCAGATGTTTTCGATGGCGCCGCAGATCCGCGTGCAAACCATCGCCATCGACCTGGTCAAGGAACTGCCACTCGGCGGCCCGCCCGCCAAAGCAGTTGAAAAGGCGCCCGCGCCACCCGTGCCGGTTCGCAGACCCCGACACCGCGTTGCTCCTGCCGCCGAAGGCGTGACGGTTGCAGCGAATCCCGACGCGGGTGCTCCGGAGCGAAAGACGGATGCCGCGCCTGGGCCGAAGCGAGATGCGATGGACGGCGGTGGCACCATCGACGGAGGTCGGCGACGGCCGGGCGATTTGCGCAGCAATGGACCGGACGGCTCGCGCGTGGTCGCGCTCTTGCATCTGGACAGGCTGCGTGCCTCGCCTGACGCCGAAAAGACCACCGCCGCCCTGGACCAACTCCTGATGCTCCTGCCGGACCGACGGCGGCTGATCGACGGCACCGACCTCGACCTGTATCGCGATTTCGACAGTTTGCTCATCGCGACCCCGAATCCCGCCGACGCTGCCGTGACTTTCCTGGCGGCCCGGCACCATCTTGGGGATGCGGCACTGAAGGCAGGTCTCGACCGCGGGGCGAAAGCCGCGCACAAGCCAATCCGGTGGCAGACCATCGACGGTCGGCCGGTGGGATTGCGCCAGCAGGCCAAGAACGGGGAGCCGAACGCCATGATCTTCGATCGGGACGACCGCATCCTGGTGCTGCCCGAGACGAACATGGCCATCATCGCCACGCCGGCGTACGCCTCGCAGCTGCTTGGCGTGGACCCCGCGAACCCCACCGGCAAGTCGACCAGTGCTTCGTCGGTCGACAGTGGCGCCATCGACGCCAAAGCGGCCAGCAGCCCTCCGAGGACGACGCCACGGGTGGACTGGCGAGACATCATCGATCGCATCGACGCCGAGGATGCTGCAGTACCCGAAGACGCCGCTTTCATGATGTCGGCGACCAACCTCTTCAGCTCCGCCTTGCCGGCCGCCACGATCGTGCTTCCTGCCACCCGTGGTGCGAACGAGGACATGCCCCTGGCCGCGGCGGCCACAAGCCCAGCCCCTGAGGTTCTCACCTTGGTGGCGGGCGCCCAGTCGCCTTACCTCCAAGTGATTGCCGAGTTCAAGACCGAGGCGGACGCGGAGAAGTGGGAACATGATTTGCCCACCTGGCGCCGCCGGCTCCTCACCAATCCGCTCGTTCTCATCAGCGGTTTCTCGCCGCTGATTCGGCGGGCCACGATCTCGCGCGAAGGAACCACTCTCGAGCTGCGGGTCGACGCCACCGTCGACGAAATCCAGCGCCTCCTCAACCTGGCGTCGAACCTAGCCCGAACCACCTTCTCCGGCTCGCGCTGATTGCGCCCCGGGCGACGATCGCGTAGGCGGAGGCGGGCTTTGCCCGACGAAGCCAGAGCGCGGGGGCTTTGCCCAGCAATTGCCCTCTGCCCAGCAATTCGGACGGCTGCCCAGTAATTCGCGGCGCGGTCAAACTGGGCATCCAATACCGACGGTTGGGTATCATGTTTACCGTTGCTGAATGGCTGTCGCATCGACAACAATCGGCGACTGGTATTGGTGGACCAGTGATAGTTGAGCCAGGTAGAGAGCTACGCGTTTGGCGACTAAAATGTGGCATAAACAGGACACTGTCACATGGGGTAGACAATTACGGATGCATTCCATCTGCCTGTTTTTGCTAACCTAATCGGTATAGGACAGACGCTAACAACTGATAGAGCATGTGTGGCGCACGACAGGTGACGGATATCGAAGTTTTTAGTGTTGACAACATGAAGTCTGCGGTTGAGACTTCTTGCCTGGAGACACGGCATGGCCTACACAGTAAGGGTAAATGGATTCGAGGTTATCTGCGAGAAACTTGAAGAGGTCAGCGCACTCGACGGATCTCCGATACCGTAG
>PMLH01000157.1 GCA_003159055.1 Myxococcales bacterium | reverse complement strand
AGCCCGGCGTCCACCCTCAGACGTCCTGGGCCATAGGTCGGTCCCAGTTCCCCGCTTGCCCGCCGCCAGTCCACCCTTCCATTGCCAAGGCTTCCCCCTTGCGACGCCGTGGCCCCCAGCGCGACGCGGAAGCCGAGCCTGCGCTGTCGCGCCGAAACCTCGACCCGCGCGCCGGGCGCCACGCTGCCCGAGACCGCAGACGCGAAGATCCCCAGGGACAGGGCCAGCCAGTCCCGCTTGGCCAGCTGTCGGGCCACGGCCTGGTTTTCCCGTCCAGGCTGTGCGCCCGGCTCGCTGGGCCACCAGGTGGCAATCACGATTGCTGCGGCTCGGGCTCGCTGGTCGCAGTCGTCTTCCACGGCCACCGACTGCTGCGCGCCCGCGGCGGGCCCCTCCGGGCGCAGATCGACGAGCAACCTGTCTGGCAGGCCGATCACCAGGGCGGTGCCGGGTTGGGCGATTTGCATGGGAAGCAAGACCGACAGGTGGCTCTCGATGTCCCTGGCGGACGGACAGCTGGAATTCGATGCAACGGAAGGCCCGGCCAACAGGAGGGCCAAGACGAGGGTGGAATTCATGGTCCGGTGTTGTTCAACAACAGACCGGCCTCGGCGGCAAACCTGCCGTGTGCAAATTGGTGCAGGTAGGTCGAGGCGTCCTTGCGTGCCTGCTCGTGCTGCCCCTCTTGCTGCCAGGCCCGCGCCCTGCCCCACAGCGAGCGTTCGACCAGGTCGCCGTCCTGCTGGGAAGCATGGGCCAGGACCCAGTCGAAATCGGAGCGGGCCTCGCGCCACCGTCCCACGCGCGCCCGCAACTCGCCTCGCTGCACATGACGTTCGCACCCGCGCGGCATGCGCCAAAGATCGAGGCCGTCGAGCGCGCTCAAGGCCTCATCCCGGCGATTCGCCTCGGTCAGCGCATCGACGCGCAGAATGCCGGCTTCGGCCGAGAAACGGCCGCGCGGGAAGAGTCGCCTGTACTCGTCCAGAGCCACCAGCGCCGACCCGACGTTTTTCTCCGAGCGCAAGGCCCGCACCGCGATGGCCATGAGCCTTTCCTCGGTCAACGCGGCGAGCACCTCTGGATGAGGCGCAGGAGAAACCACCGGAGCAACCATCGCACTCTGAGCCGGAAGCGCCGCTGGCGCCGGCATCACCGAGAGCGCTGGAGGAGCGGACGGCCGCGACGGTTCCGTGAGGAACGCGGGCTGGGAGGGCGCCAAAGCGGTGGGCCGGCCGGCGAGGAAGGGGCCGGATGCCTGCGGCCCGACCGGATCGGGTTCCCGCATCGCCAGTTTCCTGGAGGGGCCACGCAGCCCCGATGGCGAGGAGATATTCGCCGCCGTCGCGGGTGCCGATGCGGGCCGCGCGGGTGACGATGCAGGCAGCGTTGCGGGTGACGATGCGGGCAGCGCCGCGGGTGACGGGGGAGCCAGTGTCTGGTCCTCAGCCCCGCTCTCCCCTAGATCGGTCTCGCCTGGCAACGGCTTCGCGGTCTTCCGGCCCTTCCTGGGCGCCGTTCGGATGGGATGAGCACCCACGCTGGCTTCCCTCCCGAGCGCAGATTCTCGTTTCAACACGAGTCGGTCAATGGCGATGCCGAATGTCGCCCCGCAAGTCAACATGGTGATTCCGATCACGATCGGCCGCAGCCAAGGGGTTACTCTCGCTTTCCGGGGAGCCACCGAGGCCTCGATGCGACGTTTGACCCGCCTGTGCCCAGCCGAAGGCAGGCTGTCGAGGGGCCGGCACGCCTCTAGCAGCTGGTCGGCCAGCACCAACCCGCGGTCGTGGCGTTCAGCGCGGTCGAGGCGTGTTAGCGGTTTCATGCTTGGGTCTCCCCTACTTCAACGAGGACATCGGCCAACTTGGCGCGGGCGCGGTGGAGGCGGACCCAGACCGTGCCGAGCTCAGTGCCAGTCAATGCAGCAACCTCCTCGCCGGACAAGCCCTCCAGCTCGAAAAGAACCAGCGCGGTCCGCAGCTTCTCGGGTAGTCTGTCGAGGGCTTGATAGAGCTTCAGGCCTCGCTCCCGTCGTTCGAACTCCTCCAGAGGGGTCGGCGCGCTGAGCGAAGCGTCCACCAGCTCTTGCTGGTGGCGTCCCCACAGCCATCGCCGCAGGGAATCGTTGCGGCGCCGCCAGCGGACGACCTGCTCGGTGATGCGAAACAGCCAGGTCGAGACCTTGGCGTCCCCGCGGAACTCGTGACCTCGGCGGATCACGACCAGAAAGATGTCGTGAAGCAAGTCCTCGACGTCGAACCGCGGCCCTGCCAAGCGCCTTGCCCAGCGTTCGACCTGGGGGGCGTAGCGGTCGTAGATCCCCGCAACGGTCTCATCAGCCACCGGGGCTGCGAGCTCTGGTTTGCGATCGGACGTCGTAGACATGATATCGGGGCCACTCTGCCTGTGGCGCCAGGATCACGAACCTTACAACCATTTTTGACTGTCGAAGCACCATGAGCGACCATGCACAGGGTCATCGTCAAGGCTAAGGCTGGTTGCAGGCAGCGGTTGCCGCAGTGTTGGTTTTCGCCGCAGCCATGACCGCCTCCCACTCCGTAACAAGGCGCTACTTCACGTACCCGGCCAGCGGGACATCGAGCGTGGCGATGCCCGCGCTGCCCTTGGCCACCAGCCCGGCCATCACGTTGGCGCCGTTTTCCTGGAAGTGCGTGCTGTCGATAGTGCCGTCCGCCTTCACCAAATAGAAGGTACTGCCCGAGGTTTCACAGGTGACGCTGGCGAGATAGTCCATGGTCATCGCGTTCAAGTCGACGACCGGGGTATTCAAGGTAGGACCAAGCTCTTTCATGGCCGTGGCATAGGCAGCCAACCCGTTTCCGACCCCGGTTTGGCCGGCACTGCACGAGTGGCGCGGCGGCGGCGTCACGAAGATCGTCGTCGCATTCTTGGCGCGAGTCGCGTCGACGTACTTCCCCAGGTAGGTCTTGAAGTCGGTCTGCGGATCCAAGTAGTAGGGGATCTCCGTTGTCGAACCGGACAACGTGTACGTAGCGGTCTTGTTGCCGTCGTTGGTCCCGAATTGCACCAACAGATAGTCGCCCGACTTGATGACCGCGATGATGGCATCAAGGTAGCCAGCTTCGATGAAGTGCCGCGACGTCATCCCGCCGACGGCTTTGTTGACGACCTTGGCGTTGGAATTGAAGTAGTCCTGCAGGAACTGGCCCCAGCCGCCCTGATGGATAGAACTGTTGGTGTAGGTCGACACGGTGGAATCGCCAGCGACGTACACGGTGACGCTGTTCGTGGCGCTGACGTCGGCGCGAGGCAGATCCCTCGACGCATCGGCGCTGTCGGGCATCGGAACATCCGGCCCGAGGGCGCCCGGTCCGAGGTCCCGGGCGCCCGATCCGAGGTCCCGGGCGTCCACCCCGCCGTCCGAGGTGGACCCTGTCCCGCCGCCACTCGCCCCACCCGCGGTTCCGCCCGTGCTTTGTCCAGCGCCAGTCCCGCCGGTCGATCCCGCGCCGCCGGTCGAAGGCGTGCCCCCCGAAGCAACCGCGCCAGGGCCGGTGCTTCCACCGCTTGAGGCGGCAGCCGCGCCACCGGTGCCAGACTGTCCTCCAGGCGCGACGGAAGTACTGCCGCCGGTTACCGAGGCGTCTGTGAGCGGACCGGTGCCCGAGCTGCTGCCCGAACAGCCGGCCAGCAGGGCGACAACAGCCAGAGCGTGCCTTCTCATCACCCCCGTGCAGTGGCACAGCAGGAAAAAACGGCTAACGAAATCGGCGCTCAATATTACGGCAGCGTGATCCGTCCCGGCGCTCCGTTACTGCCGTTCTGCGTGTGACAACTGTTGCAGTCGCCCGTGCTCGCGGTGGAAGACATGACACGTTCAACCCCGGCGGCATTGACGACCTTGGCCTTGTAGGGCGCCGTCAGCGACGCTGAGGAAGAGAAGTTGCCAACCCCATTGGGAATCAAGGTGACGCTCTTGCCGGCATTGTCGGTAACGACCACTTTGGCGCCGCTACCGTTGCTGCCGTTGCAGTTGTCGGGCTCGTGGCCAGTCGGGTACAGGGTGCCGGCAATGACGAAGTTGGGGGCCTCGCCTCCGCCGCGCGCATGACAGCTGATACAGGCCTGGCCCGGCTCCATTGATGACGAGCCGTTGGTTCCACGAGTCCAGGTCGTGTTACTGGTACACGTTGGGGGTGCATTCAACGGATCCGTCGCGGGTGGCCCGGCATCGTCACTGCACGAGCCCGACGGATAGCCACTGCTGATCCAGCTCTGCAGGGTCGCCATCTCCGAGCTCGTGGCCGACGAAGCTGGCGACGGTGGCATCGGCGACGTCGTGCTTTGCATCCGTTGCAGGGCGACCTGCGCTTCGGTCATGCTGGGATTCGACGGATCGGCGCTGGTCAGATTCGCATAGGTCACGAGCGATTGCGGGGCACCGCCCGAAGGCGTGTTTCCGTGGCAACTCTCACAGCGATTGACCAGCAATGTCTGAATTTCGCAGGGCAAGCCGACTGGAGCGCTGGCATCAGGGCGGCTGCTCGACCCGCCGGTTCCCGATCCGCCCGCACCTCCAAGTCCAGCGCCGCCGCCAGAGCCACCTTGGCCAAAACCGCCGAAGCCGCCTTGAGATGTGCCTCCAGTTCCGTCGCCGCACGAGCCTTTCGCGTACCCGCTCTGCACCCAATTCTGTAGCGTCGCAATCTCAGCCACAGTCGGAGCAGCCATTGGCGACGGTGGCATGGGCGAGCTCTTGCTCTGCATCCGCTGCAATGCAGCCTGGGCCTCGGTAACACTGCTGTTGATCAAATCCGGCCGGGTCAGATCCGCGTAGGTGATCAGTGAGCGCGGTGCCCCGCCGATCGGCGTGTCACCGTGGCAGCTGTCGCAGTACTTCACAAGAACCGTCTGCACTTCGCAGGGCAAACCGCCGCTTGCCCCTCCGGCACCGCCCGCCCCAGATGAGACGGCCCCTCCGGCACCGCCGCTTCCGGCGCCGAGCCCACCAGCACCGCCGAGGCCGGTCACGGACGGTGTGCGGTTGACCGGGTTCAACGTGTCGCACGCCGCCACAGCCAGCAATGACACGAGGGGAATCGCAGCCCATGTCGTCCTCATCGTCGTTTACCTCCGCAGGGGTCTGGCCGCCGTGTTGACGGTCCATGCCTTTTGGTATCTCAACCACCCCAGAAGCAGGCAGGCCAGCTCATTAACCGGACTTGCTTGGTCATTTTTTCCAACCTCATCGCCTCCGGGGTTTCTGATGCGCGACCTGCCTGATTCTCGACGGCCCGATCCACTATGACGATGAGGCCCGATGTCCTCCCGACAACACCTGACGCGCGCACGACCGATAAAACTCCTCCTGTTTGTGACGGCGCTGACCGCGCTTACAGGATCGTGCAATTACGGCATTCGCGACCTCGGCAGCGTTCCGGACAATCCGACCTTCAATCGCGATGTGTATCCGCTCTTTGCCGATCACTGTCTGGTCTGCCATGGATCTCCGCCCGACCGTGGCGCACCGACCTACTTCCGGCTCGACACGTATGACGACTCACCCGGCGCAGCCGGTGCCAATAGCATGGCGCCGGCGGCGCTGGCCGATGTCGAATCGGGACGAATGCCACCCGCTGCCAGGGACGGAGACGCGGTTGGCCCCAACGGATTGCAGATGCTGCAGACATGGGTCGAGAACGGAAGCCCCCAGTGATAGACAACCCCGGCTGATACCTGGTCCGGCCATCGTCCGGCGACCTGCCAGCTCCATCGGACAAGTTTCCCAGTCCGCAAAGTCGTGGCACGATGGGACGATGGCTGCG
Source organism: Myxococcales bacterium (assembly GCA_003159055.1). Next base: position 3,442 of record PMLH01000157.1, on the reverse strand, counting down.
TCATCAGGCGAGAAGCACTGGCCGGGGAATGGCCCGGTGGTGCTGTGCGGACTCGGGCGCATCGGAATGGGGGTACTTCGCCTGTGTCGACGGCTGGGCAAGGAAGTCACGGTCATCACCTTGCCTGGCCGGCAGGATGAGCCGGCGCTCACTGCAGACCCCGGGGTTCGCATGATGGTGGGCGATGCACGCGACGAGGCGCTGCTGGTCCGCGCCGGCATCGCCGATGCCTCGGCCTTGATCGCGGTCACAGATGACGACCTGGCCAACGTGACCATCGCCTTGCACGTGCGCAGCCTTGCGCCGGCGGTTTCGGTCGTGGTCCGGCTTTTCGATCAAGACTTGGCCGCGCATCTGCGGACCGTGCTGGGCATCCGGCAGGGCTATTCGACCTCGGCGTTGGCAGCGCCCTCCTTCGTGGCCGCGGTTCGCGGCGACAACGTGCGCACGACGCTTGAGCTCGACGGAAGGTTCTGGTCGGTCGAGGATTTCAGCGTGGACGCAGCCTCGCCCTGGCAAGGCCGCGCCCTGGCAGAATTTGCGGCCACCGGAAAGGCGGTGCTCGTGCACAGCCGCGCCGGAGAGTCGTCATTCGATCCACCGGCAGACCGCGTGCTCGTGGCCGGCGATACCGTGACAGTGCTCCTGCCGCCCGCGGAGGCGATTTTGCGATCGCCGTGGCGCCATCGTCTACTGGCCTTCGTGCGCACCTTGCGCGCATGGTGGAAATCGACGCCCAAAGGACTGCGATTTGCGCTCTACGGTCTTCTGGCCATGGTCGCTATCAGCGTTGGCGTCTTCCATGTAGCGCTTGGGCTTTCCCCCGTCGACGCGTACTACTTCGTCATCACCACGCTGTCCACCACCGGCTACGGTGACTTCAATCTGCAGAATGCGAAGCCGCTGGTGAAGATCTATGGAACGCTGGTGATGGTTTCGGGCGGCGCCCTGTTTGCCGTTGTCTTCAGCGTGATGACGGATCTCCTCCTGCGCACGCGCTTCGCCGACGTGGTCGCGCAAGGCACGAGCTACCTGCGCGAACACATCGTCCTTGCGGGGCTCGGCCATACCGGCTTCCGCGTGTTGCGACAGCTGGCGGGGCCGCATGAGAAGGTCGTGGTGATCGAGAAATCCGCCGAAGCGCGATTTCTCGCCCCGGCACGATCGCTCGCGTCCGTCATCAACGGCGACGCCGCTGCGGTCGAGATTCTGCGACGAGCGGGCCTTGCCGGAGCGAAAGCCGTCGTGGCCGTCACCGACGACGACCTCACCAACCTGAGCATCGCCCTTGCCACCAAGCAGGCCCGCCCCGACTGCCGGGTCGTGGTGCGAGTCTTCGACCAGGTGCTCGCGGCTCGTCTGCAAAAGAACCTTGGCATCGACGCGGTCGTCTCGGTCATTGATGCGGTCGCGCCCACCTTCGTCGGCGCTGCGCTCGACAGGAATGCAGTTCACGGCGCCATCGTGCGCGACTGGCTGTTGCTTTTCGTCGAGGAGGACGGCCTTCCACCCGATGCGCGCCCATTCCTGGCAAAAGGCCCGGGCGGCGGCTACCAGATCCTTTCGCCGCAGCGAAAGCTCCAGCCCGGCGACCGCGTCCTGGCCGCGCGCTGGATCGCGCTGGCAACGTGATCCTTTGCCTAGAGCACCGAACGGCTTGAATTCCCCGTGAATGCGCGGGTGTCCTAGCCCGCTCGACACTTCACCCCAGGGACAGTTGATGAAACATGCGGGCTAGGCGACAATGGGCGTCCGAGAGGACGCCATGGACCAAACCAGTGCCCCACTGCCGGAAGCGGTTGCCAAGAATCTGCAGGAATTTGTCGACATTGCCCAAAAGACGATTGCCTCCGATTTGCGCTCCATCGTCTTGTTCGGCAGCGCCGCCGAGGGACGATTGCGTGCGACCTCGGACGTGAACGTCCTGGTCGTCCTGGGCGCGTGGAATCCCGCGCGCATGGATGCACTTCGCGATCCGCTTCGCAATGCTCAGGCTGCCATCGGGTTGTCGGCGATGTTCGTCATGGAATCCGAGCTGCCCGCGGCGATGGATGCGTTCGCGGTGAAGTTCTCGGACATCCTGCGAAGGCAGCGCGTTCTATGCGGCAAGGATCCCTTCACCGGGCTCAAGGTCTCGCGCCAGGCGGAGATCACGCGCTTGCGCCAGGTGCTGCTGAACCTTCTTCTGCGCATGCGCGAACGCTACCTGCTCACCAGCCTGCGCGAAGAACAAGCCGCGCACGTCGTGGCGCAGGTGGCGGGCCCCTTGCGCACGAGCGCGGCGACGCTGCTCGAGCTTGCCGGAAAGACCGCCGATTCGCCGAAGGCCGCGCTCGAAGCCATCGTGCGCGAGCTGCCGGGGGATGGATGGGGGGACGTGCTCGCCACCTTGTCGCAAGCTCGGGAAGGCGCCTCGCTCGCCAAAGGTGTCGCGCCGAACACCCTTCTTCGCCTGGTCGAGCTGGCCGCGGCCATGCACGATCGAGCCGCCAAGATCGCCTGAGGCCAGCCATGAATCCCTTCGATCTACCTGGGCCGGAGTTCCTGGTCTTCTATTTGCTGCTGGTCGTTGCCGTCCACCTTGCGTGGAGACCGTTGGTTCGACTTTTCAGCGAGAAGAACGACGGGCGCGACTTGCCCGCCGGGCGCTTCGACTTGGCGAACCTCGACCCCTACCTCATCGCCACCCTGCGCGGCGGCGAGCCGGAAACGGCCCGCGTGGTGATTGTGTCGCTGCTCGATCGCGGCCTGCTCATCGCCGACGGCGATCAGTTGGAGGCGGCTCCCGAAGCTGCAGAGAAGGCGGCGCGCCCCATCGAGCGCACCCTGCTCTACGCATTTGCGACCAAGAACACAGCCTCCGCGATCTTCAGGGACACCGCATTCAAAGCAGACTGCACCGTGCTCGCCACCAACCTGGAGCAATTGGGCCTGCTGGCAAGCACGGATGCCCGGGGGCGAATTGCCTTGATGCGCGGCCTGGCCATCGCCGTCTTCGTCGGCGTCGCATTCCTGAAGATATCGGTGGCCATCGAGCGTGGACACCACAACATCGGATTTCTCGCGCTGATAGCGTTCGCCGCCGCCATCGTGATGATCAAGAGAGACGCCCCCAGGCGAACCCGCAGTGGCGATGGCTTGCTGGATGACTTGAAGCTGAAGTTCCATCGCTTGGAAAAGCGAGCGGAAGACATCGTGCTCGGCGGCGCCTCACGCGAGCTGGTGATCCTGGCCGCGGTGTTCGGGATTGTGGCGCTTCCGGTCACCATGCACGAGCAGATGGGCACGCTGTTCCCGCTCGGCATGCGGAGCGCGAGCGCCGGATCGTCATGCGGCAGCAGTTGCGGCAGCACTTCCTCATCATGCGGCGGATCGTCGTGCGGTGGCGGCGGCTGCGGCGGGGGCTGCGGCGGTTGTGGCTAGTGCCTCGACCGCAGCGTAA
>PMLH01000454.1 GCA_003159055.1 Myxococcales bacterium | reverse complement strand
CCGAAGCCCGCAAGCGCGCAAGCAAACACTGACCCACGAGCCCAAAAGCAGGGCTTGGAGCGCTGGGTGCTTCGACGGTGCGCGCCAGTTACCCAGGGTCAGCATCCAAGCACCGCCTGATGGCGGTCAGCAGCGCCTCAGCGTCGAAGGGTTTCTGGACGAAGGCCTCGCCGGGCTGCAACACCAGCGAACGGCCCGCGAGCTCGGAGCTGTAGCCGCTGATGAAGATGACCTTCAGCTTGGGGATCACGGCTCTGACAGCGTTGGCAACCTCGCGGCCGTGCATGCCTTCCGGCAAAACCATGTCCGTGAGCAGGAGGTCGATTCGTGCGCCCATCTTTGGGAGCGCGGCCACCGCTTCGCGGCCGTGGCTGGCTTCGACAACGCGGTAGCCGTTGCGCTCAACAATCATGCGCGTGACCCTGCGAACCTCGGCATCGTCCTCGACCAGCAGAATGGTCTCGCCGCCACCGTGGGGCCAGGACCGCGTCTTCGCTTGGTCGGCCTTGGCTGCTTCGCCGGCGCTCATCGGCAGGAAGATCCGGAAGCTCGTGCCTTGGCCGACGTCACTCGAAACCTCGACCCATCCCTTGTGTTGCTCGACAATACCGTACACGGTGGCAAGTCCCAAGCCCGTGCCCTTGCCAGGTTCCTTGGTGGTGAAGAACGGTTCGAAGATCTTCGGCAACACGTCGGGCGCAATGCCGCAGCCACTGTCGCTGATGGTGAGGCAGCAATAGTTGCCGGCTTGCGCGTGCGGGTTGCGTTCGGACGCTTCTGTTCCGACCGACCGCTCGCCGGTGGCGACGGTGAGGCGACCACCCTGCGGCATGGCATCGCGGGCATTGACCGACAGATTCATCAACACCTGCTCGATCATGCCGGCATCGGCGTGAATCCACAGCGGTTTGCCGTGCAAATCGATCCGCAACTGAACGTCCTCGCCCAAGATACGCCGAAGCATCTTCGCCAAATTGGTGACGACTTCATTGACGTCGAGCGTGGTGGTTTGCATGACCTGGCGTCGACTGAAAAGCAAGAGCTGGCGGGTAAGGCTGGCCGCGCGCTCGGTGGCGTTCTTGATGTCGACCAGGGAGGACTGCACGGCTGGCGGTGCCGCTTCCTCGAGCGCTTGCTCGGTCTGCATGAGAATCACTGCCAAGATGTTGTTGAAGTCGTGCGCGATCCCGCCGGCCAGCTGCCCAATGGCCTCCAGCTTCTGCGCCTGGCGGACCTGCACCTCCAGCGCCATCTCGCGAGTCACGTCGAGCTTGATGGCAACGTAGTTGCGTATGACCCCAGCCTGGTCGCGCACCGGCGAGATGGCCGCATCTTCTTCGAACAGCGTTCCGTCTTTGCGCTTGTTGATGAAATGTCCGCGCCAGACTTCGCCGTGTTTGAGGACGCCCCACATCTGCTCGTAGACCTTCGCGTCCTGCTTGCCGCTCTTGAGGATTCTCGGGGTCTGCCCCAGGGCCTCTTCTCGGCTGTAGCCTGTCGTCCGCTCGAAAGCGGGGTTGACGTAGACAATCCGTGCCTGCGTGTCGGTGATACAGATCGCCTCTGCCGCCTGTTCCATCGCCGCTGCCAGGCGCGAACGCTCTTCCTCGGCCTGTCTTCGACCGGTTATTTCTTCGACGGTAGCGATGGTTCGAAGTGACTGGCCGAATGCATCGCGAAGCACTGTCATGTTGACGTTCACCCAGGTGATCTGCCCGTCCTTGCGGATGTAGCGCTTTTCTCGACGGTAGCTCGGTGCCTTTCCTGCGATCACGCCCTGGAACGCCTCCCAGTCGCTGGCTCTGTCTTCCGGATGGGTCAGCTCCGAGATCCTCATCCCAAGCAGCTCGGCTTCGCTGAATCCGCTGATTTCGCAGAGCTTGCGGTTCACGCGCAAAAACCGCCCGGTCGCTGGATCGGCCTGCCCCATCCCGACGGAAGCAACCTCGAACATCGCGCGAAATTCCTCTTCGCTTTGCCGGAGCGCTTCGAGGGTGCGTCTGCGCTCGGAGACATCCTCGCTGAAGATGACAACGCCGCCGATCGAGTCTTCGGTGGCGCGCCAGGGGTGGACCTCCCAGGTCACCCACTGAACGCTGCCGTCGACGCGCTCGAAGCGGTCGTCGCTGCCGCGGATCACTTCGCCTGCCATGCCGCGACGATGAACCGCCTTTGTCGATTCAGGCAGCTCGGGAAAGAGCTCGTAGTGGCTTCGGCCAACGACATCCCGATTGCCAAGGCCGAAATCCGTCATCCATCGCGGGCTGGCCGCCAGGTAACGCATGTCCCTGTCGAACAGGGCCACGGCACCCGGCGCGTGCTCGATGAACAGCCGCAGCCGGTCGCGGGCGGCGTCCACTTCTGCTTGTGCCTGCCGGATCTTGGTAACGTCCGCAGCCACGCCGTACCACTCGGTCTGTCCGTCTGGCCCAGGTCGCGGCCTCGACCGGACCTCTAAGATACGCACCTCGCCGTCGGGCCGGCGTATCTTCAGCTCGGTGAAGAGATCGCTGAGGGTGCGCGCGCTCGCCATTTCCCGGGAGACCGACGACGCGCGCTCGCCGGGCTCGACCTGGTCGGACAGGCATCTCGCATCTTGGAGCACCTGCGTAACAGAAACGCCGTGAATCCGTTCGACGCCAGCACTGACGTAGTGAAAGCGCGGTACGCTGTCCTGGCCGTGACTGTACTGGTAGACGTAGCTGTCAGGCAGATTGTCTCCCAAGAACTGCAGACGAAAGTCGTCTTCCTGCGCCCGGTCGATCGACTGGCGCAGGATGCGAAAGTAGCGATCGAGCACGAAGCCCAGCAGGAACGCGGTCGAGGCGATGAAGAACCAACCCTTGCCTTCTTCCAGCCAGGCCGCGGTCGCTGGATCAGGCACGAGGGCATGCAATACCTCCCCAGTCAAGAATATCCAGGTTGCGCCCAACAGGGCATACCACGCAGCGATCTTGACCGCTTGCTTGCGCGTCGGCGCCCAAGCCGGTCGCGGCAAGCCACCTTCCATTCGCGCGAACACCCGCCTACGCCACCACTTCCTGGCCAAGCCAGCGATAGACAAGGCTCACGAGCACCAACCCGAAAGTCCCCAGGAGCTCTGCGAGCAAGCGGTCTTTCAGCAGCATGGTCGTCTCCTTCCCAAGCTTCCTCCAGCGGTCGCCAGTCTGAAGCTGCCGCCGACCTACGTATCATAGCCCCTCTGCTCGGCGTGCACAAACCGCGCAGGGCCTTGTGCAACCGGGTCAGGGACCGGGGTAAGACGCGCCCCTTGGCTGTGCCCGCCCGCTTACGGCAAAGGGTGTGGCTGCCAGGGCTCAATCGCCTCGGCGGCGCGCAACCAAGCCAGAAACTGTCCGCGCACGCGCGCTTGTGCCGCGGCGAGTGCGGGCAAGGGAGCTCCAAGCACGGGCAAGGGGGAATCCGTAGCGGCCAAACGCCGAAGCAGGCCGCGGCGGCCATCGGGATCGAAACGCCTACGGTCGGCGAGCAAAGTCACGAATTGTTCGATGAGGGGGCGATCGTCGGTCACCACCGGACCTTCCCCGACGAGAGCCCGCAGTGCCGCTCCGTGCACCGGTGCCAAGGCCAGCAACATGGCGGCAAGCTGCGCGGGATCGTCGGTATCGAATCCGATGGTTTGCAACGCTGCTCGTACCGCCTTGTCTTGCAGGCGCTGCTGCACGCGTCGAGAGTCGAACGACAACGGCCCAGCCGAGCCGAGCAGCGCGGCCTCGTCGGGATTGAGCAGGAACAAAGCTGCCTCGGGAAAGATCCGCTGAAACGTACGGGCCAGCATGAGGATCTCGGACTCGGTCATGCCGTGTAGGGGTAGCCATTGGGCAATCACCCCGCCGGGATTCAGCGAGGAGCGTGCCCTCTCATAGAGCCCCAGGGTGTAGAGGCTGGCCGCGCCGGCAGCGCGCGGCGGCGGCGGCTCCAAGGTGATGACGCCATAACCGCGCAGCGCCCGGGTCATGAACTGTCGTCCGTCGGCCTCGTGAATCGTGGCGCGGGGATCGGCCCACACCTGATGATTCACGCGGACAAAAAGTGGCAGTGTCTTGTGCACCGCTGGACTTATGTCGACGAGATCCAAGGACTGCACCTCGGGATACAAGGCCAGGTTCGCGGCGGTGGTGCCCGTGCCCACGCAGATCACCAGCGCGCGACTGGCATCTTCGGACAGTAAGAGCGGCAAGTGGCCCAGCAGTGCCATATAGCGCTGCGCCATGGGTTCGTCTCCGGCATACGAGACGCCATTGGAAATGATCACCCGCGCCTCCACGCCGTTCACTGTGCGTTCAACGACGGCCGTCGTGTCCTGCGGTCCCTCATCCACCAGCAAGACGCGTCCACCTGAGGCCAAGCGCCCGAGGAAAGGCCCGCGATCCGCGGAATGAGCCAGCCATGCCAGCAACACCGCCGCGGCCAACGCCACGGATAGGGCGGTATTTTGCCGGCGCGTGCGTTTCTGGGGCAGCCACACCAACAAGGCTCCGGCCACGTTGCCCAAACCAACGACCAACAAGCTGTTCGAGCTCCCGAGCACGGGCAACAACACGAATCCAGCCGCCACCGAACCCAGCAATCCGCCCAGCGTATTGACGGCGCTGACCAGGCCAGCCGCTCGGCCACCCGCGCAGCCGGCGCGGGCCATGAGCGCGATACACAGCGGCAAGCTGGCGCCCATGAGCAATGTCGCTGGCAGGACCACCAACGAGGACTTGGCGAACACCCCAGCCACCATGGCCAGCCAATCCGAAAGCGACTGCACGCGCCGGATACCGACATAGAGCGGCAGGAGTGCCTCGACCATGCGCATGAGGAGAGGCGAGAACGCGAGAAAAACCGCAAGGGTGATCTGGCACAGCAGCCAGCGCAGAGCGATGTCCTCCACCCGCAGCCGCGCACAGCGCGAGGCAACCCAGGCCGCACCGATGGCCAGCCCGGCCAGGTAACACACCATAATGGCAGCAAAGGCGTAGCTGGACGAATTCACGTACGGGAGCAGTGCCCGTGTCCACAGGATTTCAGCAGCCAGCGCGCTGGCCCCGGATAGCCCGGCAGCCACCAGGAGAGCGAAGACACGATGGCCGTCTGGCGCGTTTGGTGCGAGCGGCTCCTCGACAACAGCCGTGGGCGTCGGGTCACCGCGAAACAACCAACAGGCGGTGGCGCCGCAAAGCAGGTTGAAGAACGCAGCCACCTCCGCCGTGCCCCGAATGCCGAGAAGGCCGATGCCAATAAATCCGGCCAGGAGGCAACCCAGCATGGCGCCCGCGGTGTTGGCGGCATAAAGCGCGCCGCCACCCGCCCGCGCTTGCGGATCGGCGGCTTGGATCACGCAGGGAAAAGTCAGGCCCATCAGGCTGCTGGGCACGAGCAGCAAGGTGGCGGCCAGCCCGTAGCGCAACAGGAGACTCGGCAGAACTTCGAGCCGGGGCAAAAGCAGTGTCACCGCCACGGCCGATAAACCGATGCCCAGCTCACTGAGACCATAGGCCAGGGCCGGACGACGCAACCGCGGCGCCCAGCGCGCACCCAACGCTCCCCCGAGCGCCAGGCCCAGCATGAACACACCGACCACGGCGGTGACCGCCTTCGAGGTCGCGCCCACCACGACTTGCAACTGCCGGGCCCACAGGACCTCGAAACACAGCCCGTTAGCCCCCGACACGACGAAGAGCGGAATCAGCCAAGAGGTGGAATGACGTCGGATCGACAAGCCGTGGATGATATCCCAGACGGCGCTGGCTCACTGACCAAAGGTCTTCGGGTCTTGCAGCATCTGCCAGAGGCGCGCGGTGGCGGGGGCACCATCGACACCGGTGACGAGCCAGATGTGGCCGTTGGTGTCGGGGACCAGCGTAGGGCCGGTGGTCGAATCGAAGACGCCAGTGGGGTCCTGCGCGACGGGTTCGATCGCGACGATGAATTTGGGCAAGCCGACCGCGATGATGGAGACATCTCCAGCGGCAACGGCGGTGGAACCGCTGCGACTGGCGCGGGAGCGGCGGGCGCGATCAGCACGGGCGGAGCCACCGGCGGCGCTGTGGCTCGCGGCAGCTCGTCCGCCGGGAGCGGTTCCTCGGGACTTGGAGTACGGCTATTCCACGTTCGAGCGAGTGCTAGCGAACCGTCTTGACCGTCACGCCGACAACCTTGACCTCGGCCCAGACCCGATCCGCGGTGTAGGCGGGCGCCTGCAACCGCTTGGCGAGCGCCAAGCACGCACGGTCACCGAGCGACAGCCCCAGTTTGCGCGTACCGGCCCATAACTCTGCGGCACACGCAGCATCTTCGGCGTCGAAGGGGTACACGTGAACGCCAACCGCGTCGAGGTCGGCCTCGAGGCCGTCCGTCGATACCCCAGCGGCCAGCGCCTTCTGTAGAACCTCGGACAG
>PMLH01000468.1 GCA_003159055.1 Myxococcales bacterium | reverse complement strand
CGCGAACATCTTGTCGCGCATCGCCTCGACGCCCGACTGGCGCGCCAGCTCGCGCAGCAGGTCCATGGTCACTTCGGTAATGCGGTTCTTTGAGTAGTCGAGCAGCAGGTCCCCAAGCCGCAGCGAGAACTTCGCGAATCGCGACGAGTCGCTCTTGAACAAATCGCGCATGTGAAGGGATGCGACGGACTGGTGGTGCTGTTCGAGTTTCTTCCAGGCTTCGGTTGCGACGATGCTCATGGGCCGATATCTAGCACAGGCGCACGCGGCTGCCGATGCTCTGAACGCCGCCCGAGAGCTCGCCCAGACGTCGATGCGGCCTGCTCGGCGCGCGGATTGCGTGCATAATGCTCCTGCCGTGCTTCCGCAGTTCAAACGTCGGCGTTTCACCCTGCCAATCGCCCTGGCCGCCCTCGCTGCCGGATGTGGCGCCGACGACGGGTTCAATCCATCCGGCGCAGATGCGGGCAGCGCGGGCGCCGTGTCGCTGGACGCCGATCCGCCATCCACGGCCACCGTGGTGGTCCTGCCCGACACGCAGTACTACGCGCACTACCATCCGGACACGTTTCCGGCACAGACGAGGTGGATTCTTCAGGAGAAAGCCGCCCGCAAGATCGCCGTCGTGCTGCACGTGGGTGATGTCGTCGACGATGCATTTGAGACTGCCGAGTGGAACGTGGCCGGGCCGGCCATGCGCATCCTGGACGGGAAGCTGCCGTACGTGCTGGTGCCGGGCAATCACGACATCGGCCTGGACCGTTCAAGCATTATCAACGACTACTTCAGCCCCGACTCGATGCCCTGGATCGCCAACACCATGACCACCGGCCAAATCGAGAACAACTTCGCCTTGGTCGACATCGGGCCGCGGGTGTGGCTCGTGGTAGGGCTGGAGTATGGCCCCCGCGATGCCGTGGTTGCGTGGGCCGACAGCGTGCTCAAGGCCTACGCGAACCGGCCGGCCATCCTGCTCACCCACGCCTATCTCGACGGCGCCGACGGAACTCGATACCAGCGGCCAGACCAAGCCTTCTACCCGTCCGGCTACACGCCCGAACAGGGCATCAACGACGGCGAGATGCTCTGGCAGAAACTCGTCGTACCGAATCCGAACGTTCACCTGGTCTTGTGCGGACACTACGGCGTCGCACGCCAGACCAGCGCGCGCCCCGATGGTTCGCTCGTGCACGAGATCGTGTCCGACTATCAGTGGTGGGAGGGCGTGGACGACGGCTTCGGCTATCTGCGCGCGATGGAATTTGACTACGCCAAGAAGGAAATCCACGTGCAGACGTACTCTCCGACACGCAGGTCGTTTCTCACCGACGACGTGAATCAGTTCACCCTCAGCCTCGACCTCTGAGCGCCGTCTCGGCCGCCGGCCTCGCCGAGCGGTTCTGCTTGAACGCAGCCCAAGGTGACCGGCGACGACCGTGAGGTCGCGTCTCCCAGAATGGGCGCGCCCGGCCTAGCCCGCGGGGACGTTGTGAAGACCAACTGTGCGATATCCGCCGATGAGAAACGAGGAATATGCCAACAATAAACTATACAGAAACCCACACGAAACAAGTAAGCAATAATGCCGGAAAATTCACTCATATTTCACTAATAAGAAACACGGAAGCAACACGGAGCTTTCCAATAATCATCAATTCCTGTACGGTGCGCATCGTTGGCAGCAGGGGTAGCGGGCGGGACGCGACGAAGGACCTTGGACAAGGAGAGGCTCATGAACAAATCCGCGCTGACCGTTCTTCTCTGTTTGGCGACGTTTCTGACCATTTCGACGGGTGCTCTCGGCGCAGAAACGGCCCAAGATGGATTGCGCCAGGTCGAGCAGTACAATTTCTCGATTCACATTCTGGCGATGCTGCTGGTCGGCTTCGGGTTCTTGATGGTGTTCGTGAAGAAGTACGGCTACAGCGCGACCACGGGCACGTACCTTGTCGTTGCCACCGGAATTCCGCTCTACATGTTGCTGCGCAGCTGGGGCGGACTTTCAGCCGAAGCCATCACGCCCGACGGGGTCAAGGCATTGCTCTTCGCAGAGTTCGGTTGCGCGTCCGCGCTCATCGCGATGGGTGCGGTGCTGGGGCGACTGCGCCTGCACCAATATGCCCTGCTGGCCGCCCTGCTGATCCCCGCCTACATGATCAACGAGTACCTGGTGCTCGACGGTGGTCTCGGGGTCACGCGCGGTTTCGTCGACTCGGCGGGATCGATCATCATCCACGCCTTCGGCGCGTACTTCGGCTTGGGTCTCGCCATCGCCCTGACGCGCAAGGGGCACTGCGAGAAGGCCATCGAAGCCGACGACACCTCTGACCGATTCTCAATGTTGGGCTCGATGGTGCTGTGGATCTTCTGGCCAAGCTTCTGCAGCGCCGTGGTGCCCTCGGCCGAGATGTCCCGCACCGCCATCGCGACCATTCTGGCCCTGTGCGGGTCGACGGTGGCGACCTACTTGGTGAGCTCGCTCCTCCGCAAGGGCAAGCCCTCGTTTGCCGACATGGCCAACGCGGCCCTCGCCGGCGGCGTCGCGGTCGGCGCCACCTGCAACGTCGTCGCGCCAGGCGGGGCCTTTGCCATCGGCCTTCTGGCAGGCAGCCTGTGCGTGGTCGGCTACGTTCTGGTCCAGCCGCGACTCGACGCCGCCTTGAAGATCGTCGACACCTGCGGCGTACACAACCTGCACGGCATGCCGNNCAGTTGGTCGGCATCGCATTCACGGTGGTGTTTGCCTTCGGCTGCGGATCGGCCGGCGGCTATATCATCAAGCTTTTCGGGCAAAAGCTGGCGCTCTACCAGGACCAGGACGAATTCCTCGGTGCTGGAGCGGTCGAGCAAGACAGCGCCACGCCCGCCATCGCCAGCGCTCCCTCTCCGTTGGAGTCGTAGCAAGGCGGCTGCGAGATTCGAGACAGCCCTAGGCTAGGACGGCGCCTTCGCCGCGTCGCGTGCGGGCTTGGGCGGCGCTGCTGCATAGGCAAAAGTCAGCTTTTCGCCATCGAGGTCGATCGTCACGCTGCCGCCGCCGGCGAGCGAGCCGAAGAGCAGCTCGTCGGTGAGCGGGCGCTTGACCTCTTCGTGAATCAAGCGCGCGAGCGGCCGAGCGCCATTCATCGGGTCGTGGCCCTTCTTGGCCAGATACGCGCGCGCGGCCGGCGACAGCCCGAGTGTGACCTTCCGATCGGCAAGCTGCGCCGACAGTTCGGCGATGAACTTGTCGACGATCTGGAGCATCTCGGGCTCGGCCAGCGGCGCAAAATCGACCTTGGCGTCGAGGCGGTTG
>PMLH01000439.1 GCA_003159055.1 Myxococcales bacterium | reverse complement strand
GGGACAAACCAAGCCGACGGGCATTCTATTGACGCAATCTTGCGCCTGTCTGACCGCCTGTCAAGCATACTGGTGACGGCAAGACGGCCGCGCGGCATAATTTCTTCGCCACGGGCTCTTAGGGCGCCTTCTTGTAGCGCTCGCGGAGGAAACTTCGAACTTCGCCTCTCACACGCTCTGGCATTTCGAGGGACAGCGCCTCGCGCGACACCTCCGGCGTCTTCTTGTACGTCGAGAAGAACTTGACGCATTCCGGACAATAGGCCAGGTGGCCGTCGAAGCTCTCTCTGTCTTCAGCGGGAAGGGTGCCGCTTAGATAGTCCATGCAGTAGTCCACCAACTGACTGCAGCTAATACCAATGACTCTTTCGTACGGCTTCACGTCGGCTGTCCCTAACTGCTGTTACCCCGCCACTATATACGACCTAGATGCCGTTCGCACCCTTGATGGTTCAGCCGCTGGCACGATTTTCGGCCTCGTCGCTTCTTTTCGGAGGCCGATGTAGGGTGGCCGGCGACACTGCATTGGAAAGTCACGCTCGGTGCTTGGGCTTGACAGCCGAGCCACCTTCGCGGCAAGCCAAGGGCATGTTGGAGTTGGCGAGTCGACCATGAGCCCGGTCAACGCATCTTCGTCATCGCTCGAACGCGAGCCGGCCCACGTTTTCCTGCGTCGGCCAGGTGGCGCTCTGCCGTTCGCGCGGCTGCTCCTGCCCGAGGCGGCAGGCCTGGACCTGGCGGGGCTCGGAACGCTGGCTCTCCGCTTTGCTTGCCTCGACGGCGAGGCAGGCAAAGCCTTGCTCAAGGATTCGGCGTCGTTCTGCGAGGTTTTTCCCCTGAGCGCGATGGGGCCAGGGCTCTTTCTTGTCGAGCGGCGTTTTGGGCGTCACCTCGTGAACGCGATGCTCGGGCGGACGATGCCGCCGTTCGAGTGTTCCCTGTCCCGAGTCGAGCACGGAATGCTAGGCGGCCTGCTTGTCACCTCGCTCGCCAACCTGGGCCTTCCTCTGGGAGTTCAGATTAGCGGGACGGCCGCTCCTGAAATCGCGCCCGATGCCATGTGCGTTCAAGTCTCAGCCTGTCTGGCCGGCGAACAGGGCCAGGCTTGGCTGTGCGCGACTGCCGCCTGCCTGGAGCGTTGCTGGAAGACCTCGCGACTGTGGGCGGAAGACCTGCCGATGATCCTGAGACTGGAATTGGCGCGAACGGATCTGCCCAAAGCCGAGGCGATGGCAGCATCGGACGGGGACGTGGTCGTCTTCGATGAAACGCCGGCGCTGTCGCCATCGTCATCCTGGCCGCTTGTACTTTGCTACGGCAGCAGACGGATCGACGTGCGGTTGGCCCCTGACGGTCGCGTGCAGATGGACGACCAGACCGCCGCTACCTCCCACATTCGGCGGGGCGGGCCCAACGCGTCCTTGGCCGATCGGGTCGAGATTGCGGCGGAGATTGCCCGCCCGATTGCTGATTCCGTCGTGAGCGCGCGCAGCGACTGGATCCTCTTGCGCATGGGCGACGCCGACTGGGCCGCGGGAAGGTTGTGCGGTGTCGACGGTCGCTTGGCGGTTCGGATTACGCGGAGGCTCGCTGGCTGAGGCAGAGCTCTTCGAGCTGTGCTGCCGTCGTTGCCCAGCGAGGAGCCGCGCGCATGAGACTTTCCTGCAGCGGTCGCCAGACGTCGGGGTTGCCGCGCAGGTTGGCGCAGCGCGAGACCACGGACACGTGCTCGTAGGAATCGTCGGGAAGGTAGAGAAGTCCGTGCCCGGTCCGAGACGCAACGTCATAGTCGACGATGTAGTCTCGGTAGGCCGCGCAGTCGGGCACCAGTGGCAAGGTTCCGTAGCGCATCGCCAGGCCGGCCGTTCGCGCCAGGTGGTTGTCTTTGTCCGCAAGCAAGAGCGCATCCGCGCCGGCCAAGACTTGCCGTTCTGCAGCTGGGCTGGCATCCGGATACACCGCGATCTTCCCTGGCGTTTCGATGGCTATTCGCTTGACCTCGTCGATGAGGGCACGCTCGCCGTTGGCCGGCACCACAACCACCACGTCGGATCGAACCAGGCGGCTGATGGTTTCGATGAGCATGCGACCGCCCTCCGCAACGGCAAGGGGGGCGGTTGCCAGGAGCAGGGTGCGTCGGCCCAGGGCCAGGGATGTCCGCCGCGCAAGTGCCTTTCGGCACTGGGCCTTTCCCCCGGCGCTATCCGCGGAGAAGTTGGCCGCCAAATCCGGGTCGGTTGCGGGATCGTGAGGCGCCTCATCGCAGCCGAGGCGCACAGACACGACAGCCTGGTCAGAGGCGCGGAAGGAAAACTCCCGGGCCGATTCGAAACAATGGGCAGACGAGGGGCTTGGGAAAACCACCACATCCGCGTCCACCGCGCCCAGGCCCGCCAGCGACCCCTTGGCAATGGTAAGGTCCGGGGCGTCGCAGTTCAGCGCGGCTCTCTCGCCGGGCGAGAGCGGCGGGCCCCAAGTGCCTGTTGGCAACGCGAAGACTCTCACGTTCGCTTGCACCGCGGGAAGAACGGCCGCCGCGGCTTCGCCCCAAGCGACAATGGCGTCAGGGCGGCAGATCTCGTCGCGGACCATGGCGACTGCGGCATTGGCAAGGAAGGCGGCGCTATGGCCCCGGTCAAACGGCTCGACGCCAAGCACGTGCAGGGCGCACTGGCTCAGGGCAGAACGTCCCTCGTAGAATGCGCATTCTCGGTCGCCATCGGCCAGGTGGGCCATCACGGTCCGTAGCCGCCGGGCCATACCGGGCAGGCGTGCAGCGCGCGACTCGCTGGCCAGGGTGAGGATGGTGATGTGATGCTTTGCGGCAGAAAGAGAACGGCCCAAGGCGGCAGCGGAAATCGCTGTTTCGCCTTCGCAAACCGGCGCAACTTCGTCACCGACTATCAGGATGTCGGCCATGCTCTAGACACCGAAGAACGCCAATGGCTTAGACACGCCGTCCGGGTGGTCGTGCCCCCGGAGAAGGCACTACTCGGTGGCACCGCGTTCGTCGTCTTCGCCGGGGAATTCGTTCACGGACGGGTACTTCATGATCTCTTTGCGAGAGATCTTCCACGCCTTCTGTACGATCCACGACAACGAGCGGTCTTGACGCGTAGCCTCTTCTTGGATTTCCTTCAGCATTTCCTCTGGAAAGTAGAGACTCTGTTTCCTCTTGTCAGAACCGGCCATGTAGCACCCCGCTTATGGATGGACTCCCATGTGTGACTTTTCGGCATTTAGGCAGCA
>PMLH01000615.1 GCA_003159055.1 Myxococcales bacterium | reverse complement strand
CGAGGCGGAGGGGCACGGTACCGATGCAGCAATCGACGCATACCATTTTCGCGAGGGCAAGATTCGCGCGCGCGTCCCTTTCGTCAAAGCCTTCGCATCTGCCATCACCATGGGCACGGGTGGCTCGGCTGGTCGGGAAGGTCCAATAGCGCAAATCGGCGCTGGGCTCGGCTCGAACATCGCGGGCTGGCTCGGACTGTCCGCACGCCAACGTCGTACCCTCATGATTGCAGGCATGGGCGCGGGCATCGGCGCCATCTTCCGCGCCCCACTGGCGGGAGCACTCTTCGCCGCTGAGGTGCTCTATCGGGACATGGACCTCGAACCCGAGGTCGTGGCACCGGCCATCCTTTCGTCGATCGTTGCGTACAGTACCTTTGGATCTATTTTCGGTTGGCATGCGCTGTTCGAGACGCCGAACTTTCGTTTTCGCACGCCAATGGAGCTTGGTCCCTACCTGGTGCTTGGCTTGGTCATCGCGCTCGGGGGCAGAACCTATCCCCAGGTGTTCTATGGCATTCGCAATTGGTTCAGAAAGCTCGCCATGCCCAATTGGTTGAAGCCCGCCTTCGGTGGTCTGATGGTGGGCGCCGTGGGGCTGTTTGTTCCCGAGGCGCTCTCTACGGGATTCGGCGTGGTGCAGAAGGCATTCCAGGGTCAAGGAACCGTGCTTGCTTTGTTGGCCATTGCCGGCGCCAAGATGCTCACGACTTCTCTTACCGTGGGCTCTGGTGGCAGCGGCGGCGTGTTCGGGCCGGCCGTGGTTATCGGCGGCGCCCTCGGCGGTGCGGTGGGCTTGGTCTTTCACGGGTGGCAGCCGGCGCTGGTCCCCGACCCGGGTGCCTTCGCTATGGTCGGCATGGCGGGATTCTTCTCCGCCGCGGCTCACGTGCCGATCTCGACGGTCATCATGGTCAGCGAGATGACCGGAAACTACCATCTGCTGGTTCCCACCATGTTTGTCTGCATGCTGGGGTTCCTGCTCGTCAGGCGCCACACCATCTACGAGAAGCAGCTTCCGGCGCGCTCGGCGTCTCCGGCGCAACAGCGCCAGATCATCCGCACGCTCCTCGAACACACCAAGGTCGAGGATATCCTAGCCCTGCGGCCGAGGGAGCCTCCAGTTTCAGTGAGCGAACGAACGCCTTTGCCAGTCGTGCTTGAGCGATTCGCATCCGGAGGCCAGTCTTGCCTTCCCGTGACCGGACAGGACGATGCGCTGGTTGGCGTGGTCTCATTCCAGGCAGTGCAACAGACGCTCAGTAGTCGGGCGGCCCTGGCCAACTTGATCGTAACGCGCGATCTCGTCATCCCCGCGGTCACGGTCACCGCTGACCAAACCCTGTACTCGGCGCTGGCCAAGATGTCTACTTTCGACAGCAAGGAACTGCTCGTCGTGGAGAATCGGGATTCGCACCAGAAGGTAGTTGCCATACTTACCAGTGGCGATATCAACGCCATCTACGACGAGGAAATCCTCAATCCACCGCAACCCGAGCCCGCGGCAAGCCTGGCGCTTGCAAAAGTGCTCAAGCGCTTCTTACCCAAGGGCTGGTCGCGCGGCGCCTGACGAACTTCTCAGGCTCCTTTCCCGGCCAGGAAGTTATTGACGAAGACGCGCAGTTCATCGATATCGAGCGGCTTGTCGAGTACTGCCAGGGCGCCAGCGTGATGTGCCTGCTCGTGCAGCTCCTCGTTACCAAAGGCCGTGATGAAGACAACGGGTGGAATATTGGGTCCATACCCCACTTGGGTGAAGACACGAAGTCCGGTCATGCCAGGCATTCGAACATCCGAAATCACCAGATCGAATTTGTCCGATCCTCGATTGGGATCGAGCGAGACCTCGAGGGTATCCAGAAGATCGAATCCGTTGGCCACCTCGATGACCTCATGTCCGTCAGACCTAAGAAGCGAGACCATCATCTCACGGAAAGCCCGATCATCCTCGGCCACGAGCAGCCGATGTCTGTGGGGACGGATGCCATCCGAGTGCGTTGTTTGTAAACCATGCACACAGCTTTGACTTGCACGGGCGGTGCCAGCCCCAACCCACCATATTCCTGGAGTTTGCTGGTCCAAGCCGCGTGGCGGCCTGCCTCGCGTGGCATCTTGCCACTCCATCGTGGCTCAGCGGATAGTGTAGTCCGATGCGACCTTCTGGCCGTTGCGCTCCAGCCCCAGGTCGAGATGGCTCGCTGACTTAAGTTTGCCATAGACCTCCAGCGCCTTCTCGGGACTGGTCATCTCCAACCCATTGATGGAAGCGACGACGTCTCCGTTTTGCAGTCCGATCTTCGCGAAGGGACCGTCGGGCCTGACCGCGAACAACCGGAACCCCGCGGGTTTGCCGCCGCGCATTTCGGGCACGATGCGCGCCGAACGCGACAGCAGGGCCAGGTTGCCGAGTACGGATTCGAGGGTCCCCCTCTTGATCTCGTATCGATACTCGCTGAGTCTCTTGATGCCTCGATCGAGCTCCTGGGTAAGCGTAGCGACCGGGTGGGGTGGTGGCGGTGCGGGCCGGGCAGGTGGCACTGGCGCCGCCTTGGGCGGGGCAAGAAGATCGAGAAATTCGGTCGCTCCGGCATTGTCGAGGAACACACGGGTGTCAGCAATCCTGAGCAAGGTCGCGCCGTGGACTTGCGCTCCTTCGCGAAAAGCGCCGACGGTTTTTCGGTCGTTGCTTCGGATGACCGCCATGTTCCACGTGTGCGCTTTGAGAGAGGGGGCGTACATGACAGCAAGAAGCTTGAGCGGCAGCTGGGTTGGCTGGGGTTCGAGAGGGGCCATGTCGGGCAAGGTCACCGGTTCTGGATCGCCGTCCAGCCGGATGGGTGGGCAAGTCGAGCAGAAGATGTTTCGTCGCAGAATCGTATTCGGCTGCTTGCTGCGCACTTGGGGTGGCGGACGTGATTGGACTTGCGCGGCGGGTGTTTGTGCAGGTGCTGTCTCGCCGAGTCGGAAGGCGACCAGACTGGAGGCAGAGCTGCCAAGAACTGCCGCGCAGACCGCTACGACGACCGCGTCCAGCAGCCACATGTACTTGGTGAGAAGCAGTACCACGTCAAAGCACGCAAGACAGCAACTCCTGGGCCAAGTCGCGATATGGTCTGGTATGGTGTTTGCGGCCGGAACGATTCTTGCCAACGGTTACAACCCGGAGGTGCCCCATGCTTCGAAACACGCTCGCGGTCCCATTCCTCGTCGCGCTGGCTTGCTCCTGCGCCTCGGCCCCGGTTCAATCGCCGGCTCCAATTCCGGTTGTTCCCAAACCAGCAGTCGCAGTCGCGGCTACCGCCCCTGAGGTTGCGCCAAGCGTCACCGTCGCCTCAACCGGCGAGAAGCGGCGTGATTTGAAGGCAGGCGAGTGCCAGGAGAGTTTCGATTGTACGGACACCGTCGGGTTCCCTCCTGCGGGGCAGCGCTGGACCTGCGACAATGGCAAGTGCGGACACGCCAAGCTCCCCGATCTCAACCCGGAAGCATCGGCCGCTAGCACAGATGCGAACGCTGACAACAGCAAAGACACGCCGAAGGCCAAGAAGACCAAGAAGCGCCACAACTAATTAGGCGAGGCGATCTGTGGCGTGGCACTATGCCACGTGAGACGGTTTGCCGCGGTTCGGAAGCCCGTTGTCAGTGGCAAGGGATGTTTCTCGGCTCTGAGCATCCCAGACTGAAAATCAGTGCGATGGCGGCAAACACGGACCCGCAACCTCGGAGTGAACGATGAATCGAACCTTGCGCTTTCTGCTGGCCCTGCTGACAGGACTGGCGGTCCTGACCTTGGCCGGCGCTGTCGTCGTTCAGAAAACCACGCGGCAGTGGTTTGACGAGGACATCGCGCTTCGAGTGCGATTGATCGCGACCGGCGCCGGATCGGCTTTGTTGGAGCATTGGTCTGTCTCGGACCAGGCCCCGCTTGCGCAGATCCTCACGGACATCGCACGCGACGAGCGCATCATGGCCGCCGCCGCCTGTGGACCCGACGCCAAGCCCCTGGCGATCACTACTGGCTACCCGATTGGCCTGAGTTGCCTGCACATCGCCGAACGCATGCGTGGCTCTGCAGTGTCCGGGCGTGCATTGAAAGGTACCCATGATCCATGGAGCATGGAGTGGGCTATGCCCGGGGGAGATGTCCAAGTGAGCGCAGTGGCGCTCGCTCGTGGCACCGAGCCCGTGGGCTTCCTCGTGCTCATTCACGACCTCTCGTTCATCGAGCTACGCGAGGCCAAGACGCGTAAGTTCGCCATTCTCGGGTTCGGAATCCTGGCAATCGCCGCCGCGTCCATCACCGTGCTGGCTGCACATTTTTCACGCCGGGGCTTTCGCACAGAGCTTCGCCGCTTCATCCTTGGAAAGTCGCACAACAAGGATTTTCTGCCGCTCGTGCGCGATGTGCGCGAGCTTGTCGATCGGATCGCGGCCGAGCGCGAGATGGACGGGCAGGGGGGCGCATGGAGCCCACAGCGCCTCAAGCAGACTCTGGTGCGCCACTTCCCCGGCGAAAGAGTGATCGTTCTGGCCAACCGCGAACCCTACATCCACCAGCGCCAGCCGGACGGAAGCATCAAAGTCATGCACCCGGCCAGCGGTCTGGTCACCGCTGTGGAACCGGTTCTACGTGCCTGTTCGGGGGTGTGGGGGGGACACGTGAGCGGCTCGGCGGACCGCGATGTCGTCGACCGCGACGACCACATCCGAGTCCCGCCTGGGGAAGATTCGTACGACCTTCGGCGCGTCTGGCTCACGCCTGACGAAGAGCGTGGCTATTACTACGGGCTTTCCAACGAGGGTCTGTGGCCGTTGTGTCACCTCGCCCATGCGCGTCCCATCTTCCGCAGTGAAGACTGGGACGCCTACGTGGCGGTCAACCGCAGGTTCGCCGACGCCGTTTGCGAGGAAGCCTCGGGCGACGACCCCGTGGTGCTGGTTCAGGACTACCATTTCGCGCTGGCGCCGAGATTCATTCGCGAGCGACTCCCGCATGCGGTCATTATCACCTTCTGGCACATTCCCTGGNNTCCCTGGCCCAACTCGGAGCGCTTTGGCATCTTCCCTTGGCGGACGGAAATCCTGGAAGGACTCCTCGGTAGCAGCATTGTGGGCTTCCACACTCAGCTTCATTGCAACAACTTCGTGGATTCTGTGGACCGCTATTTGGAGGCCCGCATTGATCGCGAGGCGATGGCCGTAATCCAACGCGGCCGGCCGGCTTTGGTGCGGTCCTATCCGATCTCTCTGGAATGGCCGTGTCAGTGGGTCGCCAGCGCGCCGCCGGTGGCGGAATGTCGCAGGGGTGTGCTCGCCGAGCTGGGCCTCAAGTCAGATGCGTTGCTTGGCGTGGGTGTGGACCGCCTTGACTACACCAAGGGCATCGAGGAGCGCATGCTGGCGGTCGAGCGCATGCTGGAGCGCTATCCCGACTATCGCGGGCGTTTCTCGTTCGTTCAGTTGGCGGCGCCCAGCCGCTCCAAGATTGAGCGCTATCAGCAGCTCGACGAGGCGGTGGAGAAACTCACCGTGCGAATCAACGCCAAATTCGGCAGCGACGGCTATCGCCCCATCATTTTGCTACGAGCCCACCACGAGCCGCCTACCGTGTTTCGCTACTACCGCGCGGCGGACTTCTGCTACGTCAGCGCCCTGCACGATGGGATGAACCTGGTCGCCAAGGAATTCGTAGCGGCCCGTGAAGACGAGCGCGGTGTGCTGCTGCTGAGCCAGTTTGCCGGTGCGGCGCGGGAGATGCCCGAGGCACTGATCGTCAATCCCTACAACATGGAAGAGGCAAGCTCGGCCATGGTACGGGCGTTGACAATGTCAGCGAGCGACCAGCAGGGGCGCATGCGCGCCATGCGAGCCTTCCTGGCTGAATTCAACGTGTATCGCTGGGCCGGCCGCATGCTCATGGATGCCGCCCGAATTCGCCGCCGTGCCTCGGTCCTCGGGCAGCTTGACGACGACATCCTCGGACTGGCCAATGTTCCGAGATTCAGGCCGTCGTAGGACAGGCCGGCCTTGCATGCGGGCGGTTCGCCACTACACTCGTCCCATGCTGCGCACGTCGCGTTACTGGAGCCACAGAGTCGGGCAAGATCGTCGGTAGTCGAATGCAGAACATCGACGTCATCGTGGTCGTCCTGTTCGCGGTGGCGACCGTGGTCGCGCTCCTCGTTCGCAAGTTGCTGGTGCCCTACACGGTTGGCTTGGTCCTGGCCGGCCTCCTGCTCGGAGCCACGCACGTTCTGCGTCCACCTCATCTGACGAAGGAGCTACTCTTCGCGGTCTTTCTGCCTGGATTGCTTTTCGAGGCAGCCTTTCACCTCGATTTTTCGCGCTTCTGGCGGAGCAAGGTCGCAATTGTTTCGCTCGCCGTGCCTGGAGTGATCGCCTCCATCGCGGTGACGGCGGCGCTTCTGACCCCGGTGGTGGGAGCGCTCCATTTCGTCCAGGACTTCAAGTTCATCCACGGCCTTGTGTTCGCCGCCCTCCTGGCGGCTACCGATCCCATCGCCGTGGTTGCGCTGTTCAAGACCCTGGGGGTGCCAAGTAGGCTTGGCGTGCTCATTGAGGGCGAGAGCCTGCTCAACGATGGTACCGCCGTCGTGTTTTTCGGCATCATCCTGGGAATTGCCTCGGGACAGGGCGCTTCCATCGCGGGCGCGACGCGCGAATTCGTGCGCGTGGTCGGGGGGGGGATTCTTGGTCGGAGGGATCATCGGGATGGCTGCATCCCAGATCATCCGTCGTGTGGACGAGGCGATGATCGAGATCACCCTGACCACGCTTGCCGCCTACGGCTCGTTCGTGACCTCGGAACATCTGCACGTCTCCGGCGTTATCGCGACCGTGACTGCGGGAATGCTTTGCGGAAACTATGCCGCGAAGAGCGGAATGAGTCCGTCCACGCGCCTGGCGGTCGACAGCTTCTGGGAATATCTAGCCTTCGCCCTCAACTCGCTGGTCTTTCTGCTCATCGGATTTGAGGTCCAACTTTCGGCGGTAGTTGCGGTCTGGAAACCCATCCTGGTTGCGTTTGTGGCGCTGACCCTGGGCCGCGCGGTCGTGATCGCCTGCGTCACGGTCGCTCTTGGGCGTTCTCGCGAGAAGATCCCTTGGTCTTGGGCAGCCGTGTTGACTTGGGGCGGCCTTCGCGGGGCGCTCTCGATGGTCTTGGCGCTCTCGTTGGCCAAGGATTTTCCCCATCGCGACATCTTGGTGAGCCTGACCTTTGGCGTGGTGATCGTCTCGATCTTCGCGCAAGGACTGACCATGGCGCCGCTTCTGCGCTGGTTCGGCGTCGTGCGTGTTGCGGCCGACCGGCGTGCCTACGATCTTCGGCGCGGCCAGATCGTTGCCGTGCAGGCGGCCCTCGACAGTCTCGACCAGGCTGCGCGCAGCCATGCCGTGGCTTCCGAGATGGTCACCATAGTCAGACAGGAATACGAGGTTGTGCTGAGCGCTGCAGAGGCCGAGATTGGTCGCGTCCGTCAGGAACAGCCTGGGCTGCGCAATGAAGCCCTGGTTCGGCTCAAGCGCTATCTTGCTGCCGTGGAAAGAAACGCGATTGGGCAAGCAGCCCGGCACGGACTAATTGATGGCCAGGTGGCGCAGGAATTGAGCAGGGCCGTGGATGCGCGCCTGACATCCCTGGCGGGCTCTTCATCCGAGGAAGAAGACATTTGACAACCCTTGGTCACCAGATGATTCACCGTCGCTTCTTGCGCGCCAGCAGGGCCTGGTTGTCCGGCGCCTTCGCCGTCACTGCGGAGAACCGGGCAGCGATCGTGCAGCGGATGCTGGAAGGCCACGTGCGAGCCGCTCCCACCTACTGGATGCAGCTTTCCATCTCGCTTGGGATCGCGACCCTTGGGCTGGTCTTGAACAGCTCCGCGGTCATCATCGGGGCCATGCTGGTGTCACCGCTCATGAACCCGATCGTCGAGCTCGGGATGGGGCTGGCGGTGGGTTCACCTTTGCTCTCCATCCGCTCTCTCGTGCGCACCTTCTGGAGCATCGCCGTCGTGATCGCGGGCGCCGCGCTCCTCACCAAAGCCCTGCCGTTTCACGAGGTCACAACCGAGATCACAGCGCGTGCGTCGCCGACCGCCCTCGATCTCCTTGTCGCGATCTTCTGCGCGCTCGCGGCAGCCTTCATCACTCTCCGTTCGGCCTCGGACAACGCGACCACTGCCGCTGGCGCCGCGATCGCCATTGCCTTGGTCCCGCCACTCTGTGTGGTGGGTTTTGGCTTGGGCACCGCGGATCGCATGATCGCCGAGGGGGCCTTCCTTCTGTTCACCGCCAACTTGAGTGGTATCCTGCTCTTTTCGGTCGTGACGTTTTGGCTCTTCGGATTCAACTTGGTCGACACCCGCCACCTGGAGGATGTGCGCTTCAGTGGTCCCGGACCAACCGGCCGCTCCGTGTACTTGGCAAAACGCGTGTTTGGCTCACGGTACGGGACATCGCTGCGGCTCTTCATTCCGGTGGCGCTGGTGGTGGTGGTCCTATTTCCCCTATCCCATGCGCTACGGGAAGTCACCTGGGAGGTGCGCACGCGTGCGCAGATCCAGCACATCATCCAAGAATTGCCGCTGGCTCAAGCTGCGGTGCGATCGTCGATCTCCATTGGGCACAGAGTGGTACAGGTACGTCTAGTTGTCGTGGGCAATCCCGGCCAGGCCAGGTCGCTCCAGCTCGACTTGGACACCCGAATTTCGCGACTGTCGGGCGTCACGCCGAACGTCGTCGTCGTCGCCGTTCCCGACCTCGACACCATGGAAGACGTTGCCCGAAAGTTCGCTAAGAGCGTGTCTGAAAAGCCGGA
>PMLH01000069.1:264-3911 GCA_003159055.1 Myxococcales bacterium | reverse complement strand
GGCGGCCCAGACTGCGCCTAGGCCACTTACGGCGGCGGAACGAACGTCGTAGGCAGGATCGACGAGTGCCTGTTCGAGCAGGGGCGTTGCCGCTTTCGGATCGCGCTGGGCGATGCGGGCGATGGCCTCGGCAGCAGCGGCGCGCACGGATTCTCCGCGCTGGCGCAGCACGGAGCCCAGCATGGCGGTGGTGGTTTCGGCGGCGCCGGCGACTTCGCCGAGGGCGATGGCGCCCGCCCTGCGGGTTGCCGGGTCCCCGGACCTGAGCATGGTGGCGAACACTGGCAATACCTTGGTGGCTCCNNGGCAGCGGCCTTCATGGCTTCGAGGCGCATGCTTTCGTCAGAGTCGCGCGCTGCTTGTCGCAGGATCGCCACCACGCCGAGGCGAGCCGCCACACGCAGGGCAAGCTGGCGTTCGTCCAGGTCGCCCTGTCCGAAGAACGCCGAAAGCTTCTTTTCTAGTTCGGCAGTGTGCTTGCCGATGGAAACGTGGGCCTTGCCGCACGTGATGAGGGCTTCAGCGGCGGACATGCGCACCGAGCGTTCGTGGTCTTCGAGCAATCCCACGAGCGGAGCGATAACGATGTCGCGGGCCTCGCTGGCCAGCGCTCCGAGCGACACGGTCGCGGCGGCGCGCACCGATGGCTCGTCGGAAGCTGCCAACTGTACGGCCATGCGCGCAGCGCCCTTGGGGTCGCCTTCGGTCAGACTGCCGAGGCACGAAGCGGCCTCTGTGCGAACATCCCGATTGTCGTCGCGCGAGGCAATGCGCAGATAGGGCGACGCTGCCACGGGGGCCTTCTTGGCCAGTTCGCAGAAGGCGCGGGCGGCNNGGGCGGGTCTGCCCGATCTGTCCCAAGGCTTCGACGATCGCTTTGCGCGTGGCCGGCCGCACTTTGACCAGCGCGTGTCCCAGATCTTCCGCGACCAGCGCGGGTTGCGAGGCGGCCAAGCGAACCGAAGATTCAATCGCCGCACGGGCGACCTCGGGGTTCGGGTCGAGCAAGGCCTTGCGCACGAGCTCCGGTCCTTCGCGCTTGAGATAGCCGTAAGCGCGCGCAGCCTCGGCTCGCACTTCGGGCGATTGGTCGTAGAGGAAACCCTTGAGTGGCTTGGTGGCCGCATCGGGTTGTTTGATGGCTACGACACCCCATAGGGCGGCTGCAGTCACGCGGCCAGAGGGCGGCCCTTTGCCTGCTGCCACTGCCAAGCTCTCGACCTCGACTGGATCGATGAGGCGTGCGTAGATGGGTAGCGCGGCCGTGCGCAGCCGCGGTGGCGCATCGGCTGCGACAGCCTTCTCGAGTGCGGGACGAAGCGAAGGTTGCACCTCGCCGTTCTTGCGCAAAAAGGATAGGGCAGATATGCGCGCCTCTTCCGGGGCCTTTTCGTCGGCGGCGATCTGGGAGAGGGCGAACATCGCTTCGCGAGGCACCGCGATGGCAATGCGATCGAGGAGTGTCAGTGCGCTACGCCGGGCTTGGCCGTCGGTGCTGCCCAGTCCTTGGCGAACAGCTTCGGTCGCGGCTGCGGGCGCTCGTATGGCTAAGTCCATGATGCCCTTCTCTGCGATGCGGCGAAACGATGGATCCTTGTCGGCGAGGGCGATGGCGAGAATGCTTGCGGCTGTGGTTCCATCGAGGCTCGTGCTTTCGTGCAGAACCGCGCTGCGTACGGTGAACGAGGTGTCGGCCAAGGCTGTGCGGAGAATGCTGGCGTGTGTGCCCTTGCCTTGGCGGCGATCGATGGCGGCGGCGACTTCAACGCCGCGACGGCGTACTTCCGCAGATTGATCGTTGAGGGCCGCAGCGAGAATTTCGTCTTCGCCCGCACCGCCGGTCCCGACAACGGCCAGGGCTTCCAAGGCCTCGCGGCGTAAGGCCGGATCCACGAATGCTTGCTTGAGCGAAACGATGCCGGCGGGATCGCCGAGGAGGACCAGCGAAATACCGCGTGGAACTGGCCCGAGCCCGTCGAGCACCGTGCGCAGCCATGTGGGAATGGGCGTGCGTCGGTTCTTGTCGAAGGTGCCGGACGCGCGGCCAGAGGCGATACGCTGGGAAAGATTGGTGGCTACGCCGGTAGAGGCGAAGCCAGTGTCAGCAAGAATGGCGCCGAAGCGGGGCTGCGCGGGCAGGAAATTCAGGAAGGAAAGGCTGCTGCGTCCGCGGCGTACGACCACGCGGCTTGATGGCGAATCCTTGGCGGGTTCAAAAGCCAGGGTGTAGGAGGTGCGCAACTCGAAGATGACGCCGAAGAGGATCGCAAGCAGAAGCACGACGGCGAGACCGGCGCGCAAAACCACGCGGCGAATGCTTCGCCGCAAAGTGGACGCTTCTTCGTCGGAAAGATCGCTGGCCTTATGTGCCCGCACGCTGCGGATCTCAAGCAAGGTTAGCGCCGTGCCAGTGAGCGTACGGCGACGCAAAATGCGCCGTGATTGTTGGACGTGGGCTGTGGCGATGGAGGCGTGGTCGCGAATGCGCGCGATGAGGCAGGGATGGGCCAAGACCAAGCGTCCTTCGCTCTGGCCGGAGGCTTCGCGTAAAATCCCATGCGAGGTCAACACGTTCACTGCCTTGTCGACTTCACGCTCGGGCAGTTTGCTGCGGGCAATGAAATCGGTGGCGGTGAGACGTTCCTTTTCGCAGCAAGCGAGCAGGACTTGCATGGCCACCGCTTCACCAGCGTCGAGGATGGCGCGATGGAGAAAGGTGTACAGAATCGTGCTGGCGCCGCCAGCGCGCTCGTAGCGGCGTAGGGTCGTCAGGTGCTGATCGACCGCAGTCGTGGCCACGATCTGCAGGTCGGCTGGCAGGCACGGCCCGGTTCGACACAGATCCGTGGCCATGAGACTGGCGAGGCCGGCTTCAAAAAATGTGCCGGTGTTGAGCGCGGTCTGTTCGAGAATTTCCCCGACTTGGGTTTCGCCAAGCCGGCCAAGCTCCATCCAGCCACCCGGCGAGGGTGAAAGCGCGGCGATTTCGTACAAGCGCTCAAGTCGATAGAAGACCGCAGCGTCGATGCAGAAGAGCAGGCGCAAGTGACTGCCAGAGCCGGCAATGGCGGTCTTGAGAAAGGCTGCCAGGGCGGGTAGGGCAGAAACCGAGGCCACGTCGGCGTTATCACCGAGTAGGTCTTCCAAGTGGTCGAGCACGAGCAGGGTACCGCCCTGTGAGGCTCGTGCAACGCTGGCGAGGTAGTCTGGCGCGCTTTCGCCCGGCGTGGGCGGTTCGCCGCGTACACGCCCGAGCGCTTGCCACAGCTCTTGATCGAAATTGGCGTAGCTACCGAGGTACACGGTGGACACGTTGTGCTGGGAGAGCAACGGAAAAAGACCGGCGCGCAAGATTGATGTCTTGCCTACGCCAGGCTCACCACACAGGGCGGTGACGCGCGCAGCGTCCTTGGTCACGAGGTGGTAGAGGGCTTGCGTCTCTTCAACCCGACCGAAGAAAAGACTAGCGCTGTTCTCATCGTATGAGCTGAGCCCTCGAAAGGGGCCTAGGGCGGAATGGGTGGACGGAGACATTGGTAGCAGAATAGCCGTCTCCGGCCGAGACAGGGCAGGAAAGTTGTGCTTTGCGCGCGCTACTCTTCGCTGGCGAAATCGGACTCGACCACCGCGGGGTCGTTGTCATAGTC